>CAIQXC010000554.1 GCA_903875675.1 Akkermansiaceae bacterium | reverse complement strand
TCTTTGCCGGTGCTCCCACTCCGGTCCCCGCATCGCAATACAACACCGAACAAGGATTGACCTTAGGTATAGAGCCCATGGCGCTAGCCCCCTATTCATCTAGCAGCTGGGATAAAAACGATTATACCTTCGCGGGTCGTGGCTCGATTGGCTATCAGTTCGCCGACGGGCTCTTCGTCACAGCGACCTACTTTGATTATAGCGGCGATCTCACAGACCACACTGCAATCACGGCCGGCCAATTGGACCACTATAGCGGCAGAATGAGTGCGTCGTACATCGATTTGGTCGTTGGCCAAAACTTCAAACCGACCGACACTCTGAAACTTTCCCCATATGTGGGTCTGCGCTGGGCCGTGGGCCAACAAGGTTACACCGATTTCAACACCTCCCCGTATCCCGTGGTGGCAGGAACTACCACAGTGCCGTTCTACGCCAGCCGTGACGATTTCAAAGGTCTCGGAATTGTGCTTGGTGTGGACGCCACCCGCGCATTGGGCAACAGCTTCTCGATCTACGGCACCGCCAAGGAGTCCGTGGTCTTCGGCAGCGGCAAATATGCTTCCACCACCAGTCCGGAAAGTAGCAGCGATACTGCGGTGTCCATCAGCGAGCTGGGCCTCGGCCTGCAGTATGACTTCAGCTTCAGCGGCATCACCTCCAACATTCGCCTCGGAGTGGAGGGTCAATGGTGGGCTCTTTCAACCTTTAGCTCGAGCAACATCGGCTTGGCCGGCTTCGTGATGGGTGCCAACTTCAGGTTCTAGAATCTAACATTATCCCCAACCATTCGCTTTTAAGCCTCCCCGGTTCCTCCGGGGAGGCGTTTTTTTTGGCACACGATTTCCGCCGGTGCGAGGGGTGTTGCGGGTGGCCGTGCGAAATTTCAAAAAAATATCTTGCTATTGGTCAAGCAAGCGCCACCCTGCGGGTCGATTGGACGCCGTTTGGCTGTGCATTCGCGCTTTGTTTAATCTGTGACGCTGCGGTCAAAGGAAGTGTGGACAAGAAATAGCGTTATTTAGAACTGAAAACAATGGACATCTACGTGGGCAATCTGCCCTACACTGCTACTGAAGGGGACGTGACAGGTCTCTTTGCCGCTTTTGGACCGGTCGAACTGGTCAAAATCATCACCGACCGTGAAACCGGGCAATCCAAGGGATTTGCTTTTGTGACTCTCGGCGACCAAACCCAGTTGAATGCGGCCATCGAGGCCCTCAACGATTACGATTACAATGGACGTCCACTCCGCGTGAACGCCTCCGAACCTAAGGAAGCCCGGCCCGGTGGTGGTGGTGGTGGCTACGGTGGCGGCGGCGGCGGCGGCGGCTACAGAGGTGGCAGCGGCGGCGGTGGTGGCGGCGGCGGCGGCTACAAAGGTGGCGGCGGCGGCGGCGGCTACAAAGGTGGCGGCGGTGGCGGCGGCGGCGGCTATAAAGGCGGCGGCGGCGGTGGCCACAAAGGCGGCGGCGGCTGGTAAGCTCAAGTCATCCGAATTGATTTAACTGAACACCCGGTTGGCTTCACAAAGCAGCCGGGTGTTTTTGTGTCAAGAATTGACCCTTGTGCGAGTCTCGGGATGCGTTTATGTCGAGTGCGGAAAACGTCAGTTGCAAACCAGCAGAAGCCTCCTCATCCTAAACCCCCAGTCAGTCCCATGTCCCACAGACTCGAAACCATAGCACTGCACGGCGGATACCCGGGCGATCCGAGTTCCCGCGCCGCAGCAGTGCCGTTGTACCGGACCAGCTCGTTCGTCTTTGACAGCACCGAGCAGGCCGCCAATCTCTTCGCACTGCGCGAACTCGGCAATATCTACACCCGCATCACCAATCCCACCACCGAGGTGCTCGAGAAACGCGTCGCCCTGCTCGAAGGGGCTCCCGAACTCGGCGGACTCGGCGTGGCCTCAGGCACCAGCGCGGTTTTTTATGCGATCATCAATCTGGCCAAGGTCGGCGACAACATCGTCTCAGCCCGCAACCTCTACGGCGGCACCTACACCCAGTTTAAAGATATTCTGCCGGACCTTGGTATCGAGGTGCGCTTCGTCGATTCCAACAATCCCGAAAATTTTGCAAAAGCCATCGACTCAAACACCCGCGCCCTGTTCACAGAAACGGTGTCCAATCCCGCCCTCGAAGTGGCCGATTTGGAAAAAATCGCAGCCATCGCTCATACCCACGGGCTGCCACTGGTGGTGGACGCCACCTTTTCGACTCCCTATCTGACGCGGCCAATCGCCTTCGGTGCCGACATTGTCGTGCATTCGCTCACCAAATGGTTGGGTGGCCACGGGGCGGGCATCGGTGGCATCATCGTCGATAGTGGCAAATTCAACTGGGCGGCCGGCAAGCATCCACTCTACGACCAACCCGACAATGGATACCACGGCATGCGCTGGGGGCACGATCTTCCTGCGGCCCTGGCCCCGTTGGCCTTCATTTTGCGGGCTCGCACCGTGCCCCTCCGCAACCTTGGTGCGGCGATCTCACCGGACAATTCGTGGTTCCTGCTGCAAGGCATTGAGACGCTTGGGCTGCGCATGGAGCGGCACACTCAGAACTCCCTCTCTGTCGCCAAGCACCTCAAGGATCACCCGAAGGTTTCCTGGGTGCGCTATCCAGGCTTGCCAGACGATTCCCAATTCGCCCTCAACCAAAAATACCTCAACGGCAAAGGTGGCGGCATGGTCGTCTTCGGAATTCAAGGCGGGATGGAGGCCGGCAAAAAATTCATTGAAAGCCTGCGCATCTTCAAGCACCTCGCCAACGTCGGCGACGCCAAGAGTTTGGCGATTCATAGTGCCTCCACGACCCATTCTCAACTCAGCGAAGCCCAACAGCACGCTGCTGGCATCACCCCCGATCTCATCCGGCTCTCCGTTGGCATCGAACACATCGATGACATCCTCGAAGATATCGACCAGGCCCTAGGATAATCCATGCAGCGCCAAGCATGCCCCGTGGGCGTCGTTGCTCCCAATACATCCCGGGCCTGACAGTCGCAACCCCGAGTGTCTCAGTCCGCCCTGTTCAAGTCCAAAATCCCAATGTTCGACCTCGTTTTTGACAAATGAGCGAGCAAGTTTTGGCAAAGTCACTCCCCGATCCGCACTTCCACGCCTTTGGCTTCAAGCGCCTCGGTGAACCCGGGATCCGCTGCCGCATCCGTGATCAAACAACTCAAGTCACTCACTTCGCCGAAGAAAAACGCTGACTTCTGGCCGAGCTTGGAGGCGTCGGCGAGCATCACCACGTCTTCGGCACTCGCAATGACGCGCTCCTTGAAGGCCGCCTGCAGGGAGTTGCGCTCGCTCACCCCGCGGTCGAGATGCAGACCGTTGCCAGAAAAAAACATCCGGTGAATGTTGTAGCGCTTCAGCGAGTTCTCCGCAATCAGGCCGATGAATGAGCGCGAGCGGGTATCAAACACCCCGCCGGTACAAATAAGATCCAAATTCGGCCGATCCGCCAAGGCCGTGACCACATTCAGCGCGTTGGTTAGTACCGTCAGCGGCACATCCGGTAAAAACTCGGTGAGGGTGAGTACCGTCGAGCTGGCATCGAGGAAAATCGTCTCGTTAGCTTGAATGCGGCTGGCCGCCAGCCGCGCGATCGCGAGTTTCTCATCGCGCCGAATGGCCTGGCGCTCGGTGAACGGCTGCTCTTCCCTGATGCGCTCGGGGCGGCTGGCCCCACCGTGGATTCGAATGAGCTCCCCACGCTTCTCTAACACCTCAAAATCCTTGCGCACCGTCTCGTCCGTCACCCCAAGCTGCCCTGCTATGTCTGTGGTACGCAGCGATCCCGCCCCGTTGAGTCGGTCCAAAATCCGCCGTTGTCGATCAATCGCTAGCATAAATTACGGAGTTTTTCTGTGTTTTTTTGGGATTCTTTGGGTTTTCGCTTGACTGGTCAAGAAAATACCGTACAAATCCAGCCCCGATGGCTGCACCAACCCACCCGACCCCGCCCAGAGGGCTTGTCGAACGCCTTGTTCGCGAGCAGGTCTATGTCCGCCTTGGACTGCCGCTGCCTGCGGCGGCACCCAACGCGCTGCTGGTGAATATTTCCGCCCGTCATTGCCACCTCACGCAGGCGGCAGTGGAAGCGTTGTTCGGCCCGGGCCACCAACTCACTCCGATGAAAGGGCTCTATCAGGAAGGCCAGTACGCCGCCAAGGAAGCCGTCACGCTGATTGGCCCGCGCAGCAGGGTTATATCCAACCTGCGCATTCTCGGCCCCTGCCGAACTCTCAACCAAGTTGAACTCGCCTACACGGATGCGATTGCGTTAGGCTTCGACATTCCGGTTCGCATGTCCGGCGACATCCCCGGCACACCGGGCTGCATGCTGATGGGGCCTCACGGCTACTTCCAGCTTGACGAGGGAGTGATCCGCGCCCAACCACACGTCCACATGTCCCCGGCGGATGCCGCCCACTACCAGGTGAAGCACCTCGATGTGATGAAACTCAAAATCCACGGCCCGCTAGGAATGACCTTTGACAAGCTCGTTGTGCGCGTCGATCCATCTTTCAAGCTCGAAGTCCACATTGATACTGACGAAGGCAATGCCTGCGGTCTCAAGCCGGACACCTTCTGCGAACTCCTCCGCTAAACGCCTAGTTCACCACAATGCCCTCAATCCTTGATTCTATATTTTAAACCAAAGACATAACGTCCAATCCAACTTCCCCTTCGTTTGAGATTTCATTCTTAAGATTTATTGTTTTCTCCTCCCCTCTCCAACTCCATTCCAACCATTACCACCACCACCATGAGCACTGCACTCGGCATGATCGAAACCAAAGGCTACGTCGGTAGCGTCGAAGCCACCGACGCGATGGCCAAAGCCGCCAACGTCCAACTCGTCAGTCAAATCCAAATCGGCGGCGGCTTCATCACCGTCATCGTCAAGGGCGACGTCGGCAGCGTCAAAGCCGCTGTGGACGCCGGCGCAGACGCCGCCGGCCGGGTCGGCGAGCTCGTCGCATCTCACGTCATTGCCCGCCCACATGCGGAACTCCTCAGTCAGTTCGGCCTTGCCTGAGGCGGGCACCACCCCAATCTAACATACAACTCCATACCATCATGGCCAAACAAGCAATCGGCATTATCGAAACCAAAGGTTTCATCGCCCTCATCGAAGCCTCCGACGCCGCTCTCAAGGCGGCCGACATCAAAATGAGCGGCTGGGACAAGATCGGCTCGGGTCTGGTCACCGGCTTTTTCACTGGCGACGTCGCCGCAGTCAAGGCCGGCCTCGATGCCGCCGCCGCCGCCGCCTCCAAACTCGGCACCGTCACTTCGGTGCAAGTCATCCCGCGCCCCCACGACGATCTGTCGAAACTCGGGCCCTGGATCGCCTGATCCAAGTTATTGGTTATTTTGTTCGTAGCAGAGAAGCTCCGCTCGATACCTGCTCTTTCCGAACAACCGATAACTGATAGGCTATAATCCATAACTGGTCATGCTCATTCTCGTCGCCAACCTTGGCTCTACCTCTTTCAAGTACCGGCTTTTCCGCATGGATGAGTTCGGGGGCGAGGTGATTGCCAAAGGAGGCTACGAGCGCGTCACGGATTATGCCGAAGTGATTGATGAGGCATTGGACACCTTGCAGCGGGACGGCGTCATCGCCAACCCCGAGGCAATCGATGCGGTGGGTTTCAAAACCGTGTTGGGCAAGAATTTGAGCGGGTGTGTGATGGCCGACCAAGCGGTCATTGATGCCCTCGACGGCTTTACTGCTGTGGCACCCGCGCACAATCCGCCTTACGCTGCAGGGA
The DNA here is from genome assembly GCA_903875675.1 of Akkermansiaceae bacterium. Taxonomy (GTDB): domain Bacteria; phylum Verrucomicrobiota; class Verrucomicrobiia; order Verrucomicrobiales; family Akkermansiaceae; genus Luteolibacter. Next base: position 3,599 of record CAIQXC010000554.1, on the reverse strand, counting down.
TCCGACAGTTTGCCAAATCCCTGCCAAAAGCCCGGCTTGTGGCCCTATTCGAAACTGCATTCTATCAATGGGCGACGGACGCTTCGGTCACTTATGCGGTGCCGGCGAGTTGGCGCGACATTGGCATTCGGCGCTATGGCTTCCACGGAGCCAGCCACAAATTCATTGCTGAGCGCTCGGCGGAGTTATGTGGTCGGGAAGACGTTGCAGAAATCGCGCGCCGCCTCTATCTGGATGGACCACAATCCGTCACTGGTGCTCCTTTGCGTGTGGTGTCCTGCCATCTCGGCGGTTCCAGCTCCGTCACCGGTATTCGCAATGGGGTGGCCATCGGCTCCAGCATGGGCTTCTCCCCCCAAAGCGGACTGCCGCAGAACAACCGCGTCGGTGAGCTGGATTCCGGTGCCATCCCGTATGCCATGCGCACGCTTGGCATCAGCTTGGACGAAGCAGAACGCCAACTTACCAAGGAGTCCGGATTGTTAGGATTGTCCGGAGTTTCCAACGATATGCGCGACATCTATGTGGCAGCTGCAGCCGGCAACCCCGCCGCCCAACTTGCGCTCGACGCCCTGGTCCATTCGATCCGCCATTGGACTGGTGCCTTTCATTTTGAACTCGGCGGACTCGACGCCCTCGTGTTCACCGCCGGGATTGGCGAAAACGGTGTAGCCATCCGCGCCGCCGTGTGCCGCGGCCTCGAACCCTTCGGCATCCACCTCGATGCGGCGAAAAACGCCGCCTGCGGTGCCACCGAGGCGCTCATCAGCACAGACGCTTCCGCGGTGAAAATTCTGGTGATACCCGCCAACGAGGAACTTGTTCTCGCCCGCGAGGTGTTCCGCAAACTCTCCTGAATCACTTGATCCCATCTCTAACCTAACCTCATCCAACCAAATACCACCATGGCCAAACAAGCAGTAGGACTTCTGGAAACCCGCGGCCTCGCCTGCCTCGTCGTCGGCGTTGACGCAATGCTCAAATCGGCAAACGTCGAACTCCTCGGACCAATGAAACAAGTCGGCAGCGGTCTTTGCAATGCCGTTGTCTCCGGCGATGTCGCCGCCGTCAAGGCCGCCATCGATGCCGGCGCGGCCATCGCAGCGAGCATCGGTGAAGTCGTCAGCGCCCACGTGATCGCCCGCCCCGACGATGCCATCGAAGGGGTTCTGCCGAAGGAAGTGGCCCGCACGCCTCGCAAGTAGGCCCGCAGGAGGTTGTCAGGGAAGCCGCGGGTGTTGCCCCCCGCCGCGGTTTCCCTAGATCACCCATAACCGTTCACACAAACGCCCCATGTTCCTCGCGGAAGTCATCGGTCAGATCGTTGCCACCAAGAAAGACGAGTTGATGGTCGGCAGGAAACTTCTCCTGTTGCGGCCCAAACTGGTTGACGACAAAAACCCGTCGCAATTCAAGGACGGCCAAAACACAATCGTCGCCATTGATACGGTTGGGGCCGGGGAGGGCGAGTTGGTGTTGTTCTGCCAGGGCAGTTCAGCCCGCAATGCGCAGGGGCTCAAGGGCATCCCGGTGGATGCCGCCATTGTGGCCATCATCGATCGCGTCGAAGTTCAGGGCAAAACCCTCTACAAAGGTGGCTGAGCCAGAAACCGCAACATTGAGATGAAGTTTGGGGGAATTGAACCATTGCAAGAATCGCAGCAGCACCCCAATCCTCTCGCACCACTCAACTTTAAATCAACTTCGTTTCATATCCTCCAAGCTAGCCCAATCCTCCCGTTTTCCCATGAGTCTCGATCAAGATCAAATCAAAGTTATCGTTGAAGCCGTCGTCTCCCGCTTGGTTAACGCCAACGGATTGGTGGCAGCCGCAACGCCCAAGCCGGATTGCGGTTGCACCAAGACCGCCTCAAAGGCGCTGGTCAGTGGCAAGTTTGGCGTGTTCAGTTGTGCCAACCAAGCTGCGGAAGCCGCCAATGACGCCCATCTGCAATTGCGCAAACTCGGCGTCGCGGGCCGCGCCAAGGTCATCGCGATCGTGAAAGGCATGGCGGTTGCCAACGCGGAGGCATGGGGCCGCTTTGAGATGGAGGAGACCAAAATTGGCCGGGTCGATCACAAAATCGCCAAGCTGCTCATCACCAAGGATGTGCCCGGCACCGAGTGGTTGCACCCGGATGCCATGAGTGGCGATGGCGGCATCACCTTGGAGGAATACGCGCCCTTCGGCGTGATCGGCGCGATCCTACCCGTCACCCACTCGGTGCCTACCCTCACTGGCAACGTCATCAGCATGGTGGCCGCCGGCAACTCGATCGTCTTCAACCCCCATCCCGGCGGTGCACGCAGCGCGGCGATGGCCGTGCGTGCCTACAACGAGGCGATCTATCGGGCCATCGGCATCGACAACATCATCACCACCATCGAGCAACCATCATTGGAGTCGTTCGACCTGCTGTGCAAAAACCCCCACATCGCCTTGCTGGCCATCACCGGCGGCCCCGCCGTGGTCAGTGCCGCCATGAAATCCGGCAAGCGTGCCATTTGCGCCGGCCCTGGCAATCCCACCGTCGTGGTGGATGAAACCGCCGACCTGGCAAAAGCTGCACGCCACATCATCGAAGGTGCGGCGTTTGACAACAACCTGTTATGCATCGGCGAGAAGGCTGTGTTCGTGCTCGGCTCGGTGTTCAAGCGCTTTTGCTCGGAGCTCGAACAAGCCGGTGCCGCACGCCTCAACGCCCAACAACTCGAAGCGCTCAGCGCTGCGGCTTTCACCTACCAGCCCACCGATGGCGGTTGCTCGCATCCAGTGCTCAACCGAGCGCTGGTTGGAGCCGATCCCGGAAAACTCGCCGCGCAAGCCGGGCTGGCGGTGCCCTCCGGCACTCAGTTGTTGTTTGCCGAGACGGATGCGGACCACGCCTTCGTGCAGGAAGAACAGATGATGCCGATGTTGCCCATTGTTGCAGTCCCCGATTTTGTTACGGCGGTGCGCGAGGCCAAACGAGCCGAACACAACTACCGCCACTCCGCCATCATTCACACCAAAGACGTCGATCACATGACCTATATGGCCAAGGAGATGGACACCACCTTGTTTGTGAAAAACGGTCCGTCAGTGGCCGGCCTCGGTTTGGGTGGGGAAGGATATCTATCGTATTCGATCGCCACCACCACCGGTGAGGGCATCACCACTCCCAAAACGTTCACTCGCGTCCGCCGCTGCGTGCTCGTCGAAAACCTGCGGATTATATAATATCCCATAACTCATAACTCGTCCCCCCATGATCCTCGCTCAAGTCGTTGGCCATGCAGTTACCAGCCATGCGCATCCCTCTCTGAAGGGATGCAAGCTGTTGCTGTGCCAGCCGCTGGATGCCGATCGACGCTTGAGCGGCGCTCCAATGGTGGCCATCGACCTGTTTGGCGCCGGCCTTCACTCGAACGTCTTTGTTTCCACCGACGGCTTGGGGGCCCGCCACATCGTTCACGATGACTTCTCGCCCATTCGCAATTTCATCCAAGGGGTGGTGGATTAAGCAAGATATCCAAAGACACAAGACATCCAAAGACACAAGACACAAGACACAAGACACAAGACACAAGACACAAGACTTGAAGACGCAAGACACAGG
>CAIQXC010000553.1 GCA_903875675.1 Akkermansiaceae bacterium | reverse complement strand
GGCGTTGGCGGCGCGGTCTTTGGCCAGACCGAAGCCGTAGAGGCAGCCGTCGAGCTTGGAACGCATGCGCAGGAATGCTTGCAGGCGGCTGGTGTCCGGGCAGGGGCCGGCCTTGTCGGGGTGGGCGTGGCCGTCGGGGGTGATATCAGCGACGCCGCAGGCACCGCTGGCGATACCGGGCATGATGCCTTCGAGTTCATCGAGGTCGGCGCTGCCGTAGCAGTTGGCACAGGCTTGGGCAGTCCATTCCGGGTGCAAGCTGTAACCAAACACCAGTTCGCTGCAAATGCGGGCGGTTTCACCGGCGGCACGGGCGGACTGGACGTGGCAGAGGTCGCTGAAAAATGCGAGGGTCCCAGGCAGTTCCTCAGCGACAGAGGGATCGGCTGCGGCATTTTTCGCGAGATCGACGACGTCGAGGATTTGCTGGCGGGAGGCCAGAAGCCAGCAAAGGGCATCGGCGAGAGGGAAGGTGATGCCCTGGCGGTTGGATTGATAGAGTTTGCTGCCATTGCCATCGGTGGCGGTTTGGAGGTAGCGCACGGTCCAGAGCCAAAGAGCCATGGCGGAGCCGAGAGCGCAGGCACCGGTGGCGGGTTGATCGGAGGCGATGGTCTTGAGATCCTTGATCCAACCCTCGAACTGGGCGATGAAAAGACTGTTGGTCATGGTCACCGAGAGCTGGCGGCGCTGGACCGCCTCGGGCCCTTCGTAGGTGGCTTCCAACTGGGCATCCATCCATTTGTGGGGCAAAAATCCGGGGCAATCCTCGGTGATGCCGTAGCCTCCCATCAGGCTGATCGCCTCACGCATGATGGTGGCTCCGTGGCCGGTATTCCAAAGTTTGCAGGCCGGGCAGAGGACGTTGGCCTGAGCATCCAGGATAGCGTATTGCACCAGCAGATTCGCTTCGAGCAAATCAAGCCGGGTGTTGTCGCGGCTAGCTTCGGGTTGGCGGCGCAGTTGAATGCAATCCGCAGCGTCCTCCTGAATGCGCGCCATGGCCTTCAAGGCGCTGCGACCGCTGAGCCCTTGCTCGGCAAACAGGCGGTCTTTTTGCCGGTCGAGCGGATCGAGCTTGTCAAACAGGCGGGCAGTTTCAAATCCAAGTGCGGCACCGGCCTCGCCCGTGGCCCAAATATCCACCAAGCGGTGCAGCACGTCCTGCTTCGTCTGAAGGCCGAGGTCATAACGGGGCGAACCGGGAGCGCCGGTTTCACCACCACGAAAACGGCTGCGCTGATAGCGGATGATGGGCTCGACGGCTGAGAGCAATTTGGCGGAGGTCATCAGGCCGACGGTCACGCGGGTGCGGCGGAACACGGCTTCGATGACGTCGCTATGGCTGAAGTTGGGAATAATCACGCCATCCTTGACGGTGTAACCGCCGACGATGCGCGAGGCGGGCACGGTGAGGTTGAACACCGGATCACAGGTGGAAGATAGCTGATGGACCATCTTGCGGGTCGGCACTCCCGAATCCCACAGACCGGGGTCGCTTTTTTCAAGAATCACGATGCAACTGCCCTTGATCCGCGGGTCAGCTGAATCAACCGCCGCAGTGACCACATTGGCAAAGTCCATGTTGGTGATGAAACGCCCGCGCTTGTCGATGTGAAGAACCGGCTCCTGGCCGTCTTCCCAAGCAACGACGCGCATTTTACCGCCTAGCAAACCGGTTTCCACCCCGACGAAAGGAATCGGTTCGGTGAGAGCGAAGGCGACGCGGGTGGCCTCGCGGGTCTCACCGGGAGCGGGCGGGCAGACCCGGGGCAGGTAATGAGCGACTTGCTCCGGGGTGCCGCGCTCATGGATGGGGGCGACGCCGAGATTGCTGGCGAGGCTGCAGGTAGCGGCGCCGGCATCGACCCATGAGAGTTCAAAGGCGACGAGGGCGAGGGCCAAGTTTTTTGGGCCTTCAATGAAGCCGCCTTGGTCCGGCGAGAGGAAAGCCGCCGTGATGCCGCTTTCATCGTAAACGGCAAGCAACGCGTTCTTTTCCGGCGTCCAATCATGAGTGTTGCGTCCACCTTGGGCGACGAGCCGCGCCACCGGACCGCGGGCCACCGGGCGCACGGATTGAATCAACATCGTCAAATCAAAGCGCTCGGCAAAGCGCCACTGTAGGGCTCGGAGCTGGTCGGAGGGAAGTGTCTGGAGGGTCGGAAGGGTGTCAGTAGCGGCCATGGTCGTGTGTGGAATCAGGGAAATGGGATCGGGGAGGATGCTGTGCTTGGCAGATAGGGATGTCGGTGGTCAGGGGCAGGCGGTTGGCAATAGCTGGTGAAATTCAAAAAACCAAGCGCCGCTGTGGTTCCAGCGGGATGGTTGCTTGGCTTCTAAGGCGAGGATGGAGGCGGGGCAGCCAGCTTTGCAAGGGTTTTTTGAGGTTTGATCTAACATGCAAACAAAACGCCCGACCCTCAGCATGAGAATCGGGCTTTTGATGTTGGATCCGGAGCGAAACGGGAAAATCAATCCCAGCCGCCGCCGCCGCCACCGCCACCGCCTTTGTAGCCGCCGCCGCCACGACGATCACCGCCGCCGCCGCCTTTGTAGCCACCACCTCCGCCGCCGCCGCCGCCGCCACCTTTGTAGCCGCCGCCGCCGCCACCACCGCGACGTTCACCGCCATAGCCGCCGCCGCCGCCGCCATAGCCGCCGCCGCCGCTGGGGCGAGGTTCTTTAGGTTCCGAGGCATTCACACGCAAGGCGCGGCCTTGGTAGTCGTAGCCGTTGAGTGCTTCAATGGCAGCATTCAACTGGGCTTGGTCACCGATGGTCACGAAGGCGAATCCCTTGGATCGCCCGGTTTCACGGTCGGTGATGATTTTCACCCGGTCAACGGGTCCGTATGCGGCGAAGAGACCGGTAACGTCCTCTTCTGTGGCGGTGTAGGGCAGGTTGCCCACGTAGATGTCCATTTGCTTCAATATTAAAACGCCATTTCTATGAACACTTCCTGAGACCATGGCGCACAAGACCAGACGAAGCGCGTTCTAACGCGTGGTTGCGAAAAGAACGCGAGGAGGATATGGGCCGATCCCCGACTTGGCAAGCATTGTTTTTTGCATTGTTTTTCAGAGGTATTTATCGGTCACGGCACCTTCGCTTACTCGACGGCAAGCGACAACTGGGGCAAGTGGCTGAAATGGCGGTCTGCCGAAGCAAGTGTCCCGCCCGCCTCGTAGGTAAGAGCGGCAATCCAGATATCGTTCGTTGGAAGAGGCGTTCCATTTTTCTTCAAATACCACAGGAACTCGCCGTAATACTGGGCGGTTTTCGCGCCGACTTGCAGGACACCGACGCAGCGCTCCGCCAGCAGTGCTTGAAGTTTGATCCGATTTTCTTGCAACCTGTCACCCTCCAAAAAGCCATGCCACAATTCTCCGATCACCACGCTCGGCAGCCACACCTGCTCCGCCTTGTGGATCCAATGCCCCCAACGCCCGCTCCGGCGCCAGTCACAGTACGCATTCGTATCGAGCACAAGCGTCATTGCCACAATTCCTGATCAATCTTGTTCAGCTCCACTTGCAAAAAGTGATCCAAGTTCGGCCCGAAATCGGAATCGGCCGCGTATTTTTCCAAGCCATTGGTTGGGCTCTCCGTACCCACTTCCAAGCCCGCCGCCAAAGCATCAAGCAGCACCGTGTTTATCGAAACATGGCGATCCTGGGCTCTCTGTTTGGCCACCTGCAGGCATTCAGCACTGACCCTACGCACCGTAATCTGCTTCATGCCTGCACTGTATTCAAATAGTGCAGGCAGTCAACCCCATTTTTTGAGGCTCCCGCATCGAGCTGCGCTGAACCCCGTCCTTAGCTACATATTGTCTGTTAGCTACATATTGTCTGTCACTTTGTCGGCGTTTGACGCAACAGTGCCCAGCGGGGCTACAATTTGTCTGTCACTTTGTCAGTGGTCTGTCGCTTTGTCCGTGTTTGAGGCTCCCGCATCGAGCTGCGCTGAACCCCGTCCTTAGCTACATATTGTCTGTCACTTTGTCCGTGGGCGGGCGGATTCCGCCGCACCTTGACGCGCCGGATTTTGCTCAGAGGTATTTATCGGTCACGGCACCTTCGCTGGCACTGGTGACTAGCTTGGCGTACTTGGCGAGCACCCCGTGGGTGTAGCGGGGTGCCGGTTGGACCCAGGCGGCCCGGCGGCGGGCAATTTCCTCCGGGGGGAGGATGACGTCGATGCGGTTGGTGGTGGCATCGATGGTGATTGGATCCCCTTCTTGGAGCAGGGCGATCATGCCGCCGACAAAGGCCTCCGGAGTGATGTGGCCGACGACAAAGCCGTGGCTGCCGCCGGAGAATCGTCCGTCCGTGATGAGGGCGACGTCCTTGCCGAGGCCCATGCCCATGACGGCGCTGGTTGGCCCGAGCATTTCGCGCATACCCGGGCCGCCCTTGGGGCCTTCCATGCGGATGACAATCACATCGCCTTTGCGGATGAGTTTGGCGAGGATGGCTTTCATGGCGTCGTCCTCGGAATTGAAAACGCGGGCGTGGCCGGTGAACACCTCGCCTTCCTTGCCGGAAATTTTGGCGACGGCCCCGCCTTCGGCCAGATTGCCGTAGAGGATGCGCAGGTGGCTGTCCTTTTTGAGCGGATTGTCCAGTGGACGGACGATTTGCTGACCTTCAGGATACGGCTGGGCGAGTTTTTCCAGGTTCTCGCGCAAGGTGCGGCCAGTGACCGTCATGCACTCGCCGTGGAGGAGTCCGCCATCCAGCAGCATTTTCATAAGGGGCAGGGTGCCCCCGATGGCGACGAGATCGGACATGAAGTATTTGCCGGAGGGTTTGAGGTCGGCGAGGACCGGCACGCGGCGGCCGACGCGCTCGAAGTCATCGATGCTCAGTTCGATGCCAGCGGCGTGGGCGATGGCGGGGAGGTGCAGCACCGCGTTGGTCGAGCCACCTAGGGTGATGAGCACGGTGATGGCATTTTCAAAGGCCTCCTTGGTGAGGATATCGCGTGGGCGGATCCCGAGTTTGAGCAAATTGAGCACGGCGGCACCTGCATCAAAGCAATCGCGCATCTTGTCGTCGGAGATGGCGTTCTGGGATGAGCTGTTAGGAAGTGACATGCCGAGCGCCTCGATCGCGCTGCCCATGGTGTTGGCGGTGTACATGCCGCCGCAGGAACCGGCACCGGGGATGGCGTGGCTTTCAACGGTGTCGAGTTCTGCATCGGAGTACTCGCCATTGGCGTGTTTGCCGACTGCCTCAAACACCGAAACAATATCCAAATCCTTGGTCTCACCTTTGATACTGGCACAACCGGGCAGGATCGTGCCGCCGTATACAAACACGGCGGGCCGATTCATGCGGGCCATGGCCATCAGGCAACCGGGCATGTTTTTATCGCAGCCACCAATGGCCACAAACCCGTCCATGCCTTCGCAGCCAACGACAGTTTCGATGGAATCAGCGATGACCTCGCGAGACACCAGTGAGTATTTCATCCCCTCTGTGCCCATCGAAATCCCGTCGGAGACCGTGATCGTGTTGAAAATGACGGCCTTGCCGCCGGCGGCATTGACGCCGTTAGAAGACTCACGGGCGAGCTTGTCAATGTGCACGTTGCACGGGGTCACTTCGCTCCAAGTCGAGGCAATGCCGATCTGCGGCTTGGCAAAATCTTCCTTCTTGAAGCCCACGGCGTAGAGCATCGCGCGGCTAGGGGCTCGGTCGGGTCCGTCTAGCATCGGGCTGGAAAATGTGCGGGTGGGGTCGGTCATGGCGCGACGAGCATTCCGCCGGGCGTTTGGGGAGTCAAGCAGAGAGCACAAGGAAAATCGCCGATAGGAAAATCGGCCACAGCAAGAAGATCGGCGGAATGGGCTGCAGGCTCGCTGCAAGTCCATCCCGCACTTGCAGAAGCACCGCCCCCTCGTGAAAAGAAAATTCCAGACAGGTCGGGAGTTGTGGATCGTTTAATCACGCCGGGAATGCCTTCCGGCCGGAACTCCTCCCAGCCTGCGACTGGTTCCGGCATAGAGGCCGTTTGCCCGTGCGTTTGTACCATGAAACATCAGCTCAAATTCTTCCTGCCGGTATTTTCCATAAGCGCTAGCCTGCTGACCGGTGCGGCTGGAGCATTGGACCACAGTTCAAGCGAACCGCTCAGCGCCAAGGCGACCGATGCCGCCGTGACCATGCTCACCTCCAAGATTCTGGAGAGCTCGCAATTCGCCCACCAGCAACTCAACGCGAAGCTGGCGGACAAGTTTCTCGATCGCTACCTTGATACGCTCGACGGTGCCCACCTGCTCTTTGTGCAGGAGGATCTCGATGCGTTCGCGCGGCAACGCCCGACGCTGGCCGATGCGACCCGCAGCCACGGCGATTCCAGCCTTGCGCACATCATTTTCAAACGATTCCTCGAACGGCTCGACCAGCGGGTTGCCTTTGTGACGGGGTTGCTAGGTGAGGGGCCTCTGGATTTTACGGGGGATGAGACGTTTCGCTTTGATCGGAAGACGGCTGCCCGGCCGGCGGATTTGGCCGCCGCCCAATCCCTCTGGCGCCAACAATTGCGCTATGACTATTTGCAGGAAAAACTCGCCGGCAAAAAGCCCCAGGATATCGTCAAAACCCTCAGCCACCGCGCGGCCCGCAGCGTCGATACCATGCGCAAGTTCGATGACAAGGCGGTCCTCGAACTCTATCTGGAAGCCCTCGCCCAAGTGTACGACCCCCACTCGGATTACATGGGCCCCGAACAACTCAAAAGCTTTGAAATTGCCATGAAGCTCTCCCTCGTCGGCATCGGTGCCACGCTGCGTTCGCTCGACGGCTACTGCAAAATCATGGAACTCGTTCCCGGCGGCCCCGCCGCCCGCAGCGGCTTGGTCAAGGTGGGCGACCGCATCGTCGGCGTGGCCCAGAAGGAAGGTGACGAGTTCACCGATCTGGTGGACCTGCCGCTCCCTCAAGCCGTTGAACTCATCCGCGGCAAAAAGAGCACACCCGTCGTCCTCAACCTCATCCCCGCCAATGCCAGCGACGACAGCCTTCGCAAAACCATCACCCTCGTCCGCGAGGAAATTAAACTCGAAGACCAACAGGCCAAGGCCCAAATCATCGACTTGCCCGTCGGCGACAAAACCCAACGCATTGGCGTGATCGATCTGCCAGGGTTCTACGCCGGTGAGGCGACTGGCAAGGCCCCTCCGACATCCGCCTCTGCCGACGTGGTCCGCCTTCTGGCAAAACTGCGGGAGCAAAACGTCGCCGGCATCATCCTCGACCTGCGGCGCAACGGCGGCGGCTCGCTCAAGGAAGCCATCGACCTGACCGGCCTGTTCATTTCCTCCGGCCCGGTGGTCCAAACGCGCAACCTCGAAGGGCGAGTGGAAGTCGGCAGCGACCTCGACGGCAAGGTCGCCTACGATGGGCCGCTGCTGGTCCTGACTAGCCGCTTGAGTGCCTCGGCGTCCGAGATTCTTGCAGGAGCTTTGCAGGATTACGGCCGAGCGGTCATCGTTGGAGACACCTCAACCTTCGGCAAAGGCACCGTGCAAACCATCGTCCCTCTAGCTCGGGTGATGCAGGGCGAGGGACTGGTTCCCGACTCCGATCCCGGTGCCTTGAAAGTGACCATCAGCAAGTTCTACCGGCCCAGCGGCAAGTCCACTCAACTCGAAGGGGTCAAGGCCGACATCGTCATCCCATCCCTCACCGACGTGCCGGAAATCGGCGAGTCGGATCTGGCCAACCCCTTGCCATGGGATACCCTGCCTGCGGCCGCCTACAAGGAATCCAACCGCGTGCAAGCGAGCCTCGAAGCGCTGCGCAGCCACTCCGAGCAGCGCGTCGCCAAGGACCCGGACTTTGCCGATTTGAAAAATGACATCGAGCGCTTCCGAAAATTGCGTGCCGACAAAGCCGTCTCGCTCAACGAGGCCAAACGCCAGCAGGAAAAGACCGACCTCAAGAAGCGCCAGGCCGCCATCAAAAAGGACCGCCTCGCCCGTGCCGTCTCCCCGCCCGCAGCCTATCAAGTCACGCTCAAAGACATTGACCGCCCCGGGCCCGGCGAACCGGTGAAGCCCAAGGCCGCCGCGATCGACCCGGATACCGACGCTGATGGCGAGGTCGTGCCCGATCCTGTCGCGGCACCTGCTGAGGACATCGTCCTCCACGAGGCCGAGCACATATTGCTCGACTACGCCGCCTCGCTCGAGAACCAGCCCGCTGTCTCCCAACGCTGAAGCGGAAAGCATGGCAAAACACCTGATCCCGACCTTGTTTTGGTAGGGTTTGAGATAAACCGATGCTGAACAACGGCGGTGGGCAGGCAGCCCAAGTTTCGTGCCTCGGGACTTGGTGCTTGCCCGATGCCGCCATCGCGATTATCAAGCGGCATGACTTTCGAGACACTGAGCCGCTGGGCGGATGAGGAAGTGAAGGCATTGGTCAAAGTCCTGCCGCGCGACGTGCAGGAAGCAGCCAATCGTTGCGTGATTTCGTTTGAAGCCAGGCCAGGGCTCAGTCCTAACGACGCCGAACTGGATGGCGATGAGCTGGGCGTTTTTGAAGGCAGCTGCCTGCTGGATGAGCCGGCAGCGGAGGAAGTGCCCCGGATCAGGCTGTTTGTGGAAAACCTGTGGCAGTGGGTGGAGCAGGACGAACAGGATTATCGGGACGAAGTGGGCACCACTCTGCTCCACGAACTTGGCCATTACCTCGGCTGGGACGAGGACGAAGTGTCCGAGCGCGGCCTCGAGTGAGCCGATCCAAGCGCCTCGAAAAACAGAGTAAACTCATGACGGTTATACGTCAGATGGGTTTGCGCCAAGCGCCGCAATCCAGCCTTGGCCGCTCGCGCCGTCACCGCGGCGCTAAGACGCAAGATGTCCTCATGGCTGCTGGTCCCGGCAGTCTTGAGCGTGAAAATAACCAGGCCGCCCGGCATCAGGTGTTTTGATAGGCGCAGCACGGCTGCTATCGAGTCGCTCGCCGGACCATTCATATCGGATAGAATGGCATCGTAGCGGATCCCAACCGGCGGCCGGAAGGTGGCTGCGTCTCCACAGACGTACGTTAGATCGGGGGAGGCGGCGAGGCGTGGGTGCAGCGGGGCGCGATCCACAGCGGTCACCCGGTAGCCTCTGGCGAGCAATTCGGAGGTCATACCACCCGGGCTGGCACCCAGTTCGAGCCAGTGGGCAGGCGGGGGTGGCTGGGGCCTGTGAAGCCGCAGGTAATGAAGGGCTTCGGCAAGCTTGGCACCGGCCCGGCTGATGGTTTCCGGCGAATTTTGGCTGATGAAGCGGGTGCCACCCGGATAGAACCCGTTGGCAAGGCTCGGGCATTGCAAGCCACAAAACAGGCCCTCGCTGCCGAGCAGGCAAAACAGGGTGGTCGCATGCGGGTCCTGGGCATCGACTTCGGGCCGTGGCACCAGAGATGGCGGGAACAATTGCAGGGCCCGCCCGCGCAGGTTGGAGGCCAGTTTCCTGTAATAGCTGTCTGCCGAACTCGGATCCAGCAAGCCGACGAGCAACATTTGCGGCCGGGCTGCGGCAAATTTTCGCGCCAGGGCTTGGGCTGCCTTTTCGACGAAGCCCGGCAGATCACGCGGGCGGCAGGGCCAGCTGTGGTGAAGCGGCATATTCCACCGAATGAACATGGCTGCCTCCATCCGGCGCAACTCGTTGGGGTCGGCCGGCCGGATCAGATGGTATTCGTGACCCAACTTGGTGCCGGGTGGCGAACCAAGTTGATCGAGGATAGATGGCAGGACATCCGCAAAAATTTCCGGGATGCGGATCAACCAAGGTGCGGGAGCTGGTGGGGAAATGGGGTCGGGCATGCGCCTATCTGTTAGCCCGGGCGTTTTTGGTTGCGGCGCCCCTGATGGAGTTTTTGGCCACTGAGCACCTTGGACACGACGGGTTCGACGAGTTTGGCGAATTCCTGGCCGGCTTCCTTTTCCACCAGCGGCCGGGCGAGCATTTCCTCGTAGATGGCGATATATTGTTTGGCGACTTTTTGATGGCTGAACTCCGTGAGACTTTCGCGCATGATGCGGCTGATCTCCCGGTCGCGGATGTCCTGCGGCAGGGCCTGAAAATCCATCGCCCGGTCGATCGCCCAGCGCAGTGAATCGGCGCTGTAATGATTGAAACGGAAGCCGTTGCCGGTGGATTCGTCCACGTCGAGCGGGCGGATGGTATCATAGAGGCCGCCGGTGGCATGGACGACGGGCAGTGTGCCATACAGGGGAGCGGTCATTTGCGGCAAACCGCAGGGCTCGAACAAGGAGGGCATGAGCATAAAATCCGAGCCGGCGTAGGCGAGGCGCGAGAGGCGTTCGTCGAAATCGACCACGGCCACCCGGTCGTGCAGGCCGAATTCCTGGACGATGTGATGGAAGTGCTGTTCGTGCGGGCCGTTGGCGACGACGACCACCTGCAAGTTGCGAAGCCAATAATCGGCGATGAGTTGATGGAGAAGGGTCGTGAAGAGCTGCGGGCCCTTTTGGATGGGGTCGAGGCGCGAGGGCCAGAAAAAGATGGCGGCCTCGGGGTCTTCGGTGAGTTGGAGTTCGCGCTGCAAGGCGAGTTTGTTGGCGAGCTTGCCGGGCCGGAAATCCGCCGGGGTGAACGGCTGCACCAGCGAATCGTCGGTGGCCGGATTGTACGATGGATCCGGGGCGTTGAGAATCCCGGTGGAACAGCCGGCCTCATACTTGTAACGCAACTCGGAACGCACCGAGTCTGGCACCACCGAGTGCCAGCCCTCGACAATTTCCCACAAAAACCGCGGGCTGACGGTATTGATGTAGTGGGCGGCGAAAATGCCGGATGTGAGCAGATCGACCATGACGTTGGAGCGGGCATGATCGTAGCCTAACGGAGCTGCGGTGAAATACAGGTTCATCCAAAACTCGGCGGCATCGATACCGGTTTCCTCGATTTGGGCGAGGGTCACCTGGCGGGTGTGGATATTGTGCACGGTGAACAGGCTTTTGATGCCGCGCCGCCGCGCCATGCCCGGCAGCAAGGCCGTCATCCAGTCGTTGCAATGAATCAAATCCGGCCGCACCCTCGGAATGATGTGATTGATCACCTCGCGCTGGAAAATGAGTGCAATGCGCATCGACTCTTCCGAGCTGTCGCTGTAAACCCTCTCGCGATAGTAAAATATCCGGTCTTCGGCAAGGTGGATGTTGGATTCTGGCAGCACCTCATGATACTTGCGCAACTGCTTTTCATGCAGGTTGAACACATCGCCATGAAACATGCGGCGGTAGTTTGGCAGGGCCACGTGGACATCCGCGCCGAGCTCAAACAAGGCGGAAACCAGCGAGGCGGACACGTCGGCCAGACCACCGGCTTTGGCAGACATCGCCTGCGCCAAATTGCCCATACCCGCCGGCAAATACGTGATTTCCGGGGTGACAATGAGGATGCGTGGCTTGACGATTTTGGGGCTGGCGGGCATGGCGAGGGATGCGGATGGGGGGTGGGCCTGCGCCCTCAGGTTGTAGCATTAGCAACAAGCATGCCACTTCAATCTCTAATTGCGGTGCGATTGTGGCTGCCCACGGGGGCTCATTTCTCCCCTTTGGCCAGGTGCCGGATGCAGATTTGCGACCAAGTCTCCAAACGCTCAAACCACTCGCCATTGAGCTCAGCAAGGGGGGTGAACGACAAATCCGTCAGCGCGTCTTCACGGGAAATAACCGCCGTGCTTTCCAATTCGACGAGATGGACGATGCCCAAATGAACCTGCCCAACCAGATTGGATTCATCATTGAGCAAAGCGATAATCCGCAGGGTGATCGGGCCATCAATCTCAAGCTCCTCGGCAATCTCGCGCGCCACCGCCGCGTGGTAGGCAGTCGGACCGGTGCGGCCCTCCCCGGTATCGATCGGGTTGATGTGGCCTCCCACACCCACAGAAATTTTGGCATGCAAGCGGCTCTCGCCGCCGGCCTTGCCGCGGGTGTAGTGAAGGATGCGCTCGCCGCAGCGGAAAATGCAGTACGCGATGAGTTGCTTGTGCGATGGATCGTCCTCGGCCGCCGAGCGATCCATGAAAAAGTGGTTTTGGGGATCCAGCAGACGCGAGATTGCGGCATCCAGGCCCGCGGTTTGAATCCCCTGGAAGGCCCCGATTTCATTCAGCAAGGCGCGTGGTACCACCAATACTTCTTCTCCAGCATACTTCGACATGCCGGCACCATAGCCAAAGATGCCCGCTTGCCAAGCCCCATGAGCCGGTCATTTCTGCCTTTCCGCCGCAATACTCGTACATGTCGGTCACCGGGTTGTACTGTTTGAAGATGGGTTGGCCGTAGCCCAGGT
>CAIQXC010000552.1 GCA_903875675.1 Akkermansiaceae bacterium | reverse complement strand
CTTGCCGCTGTCCTTTTCCGCGATGCGTGTGACGTAGTTGGCGAAAAGCACGAGGTCGGCCCATTCCTTGAGCAGCGGCACCACCGATTTGCTCAACTTCAGTTCAAACCGGTCGTAGCTGCCGGCTTGATCCGGGGCCTCGAATTTCTTTACCGTCGAGTGGGCGAGGAATACCACGTTCATGCCGCGGGCGAGCAGGGCATCGAGTGAGTTGAGGAAGCGGGCGAATTCTTCCGTCAGCAGGACCCAGCCTTTGCCGTAGCCGAAATCCTCGATGCTGTCCTTGTTAGCCTTGGCGCACAGGTGTTCGGCGAGCCGCTTCTCCAGCCAATCCGCCGTGTCGATCACCAGCGTCTTGAACGGATGCTGTGCCTTGGCGAGCTGGGAGACCGACGCCGTGATTTCGTCCCAGGTCGATGCCGCGTCGAGGCGGATCACGTCGAGGTGGTGGGTGCCGCCTTCCGTGTCGAGAAAGACCGGGGATGGTGTCAGGCTGGCGAACGTCGATTTGCCGACGCCTTCCGGCCCGTAAATGACGGCCTTCTGTGGCCGGGTGATTCTGCCCCGGCTGATTGCCAGGGCACCGTTTTGGTTGTTGATGGTGTTCATCTCGGTATTCCGGCGGGTGTCAATTGCCCGCCGTCATCACCACCGGGGGACATGTCCCATGTTAGGTTTTCGAAAGTCGCCAAACCCCTGTCCCACAATGAAAAATATATTCAGAAATCTTCTGGGACGGGTTGGGACATGTCCCAAATCGGCGCGGGACATGTCCCGGACGCCAGAACGCCGCCCGCGCCAGAGAAACCGTCCTGCGGCATCTCGAAACGGATCACCGAAAATATTTAAGAATAATTAAATAATCGGCCGGGATTTCTGCGAATATTTTGAAATTTCCGCTTGGCAATTTCGGGTGAAAATCAAAATATAGCCCCGTTCCGAGAAAATTTACGCTTCATCTTGGGACACACCCAAATCCAACCCGATTTGAGACATGCCAACGATCCGACGTCCCCGACTCCTGAAAGCCGGTGTCCTGAAGGACATGAAACCGGCCACCCTCATCGCCCTACTCGCCCCGCATGCCGGTTATTTCCGGACGCGGGAGGTTTCTATCGAACAGCTCTCCGAGCCCAAATTCGACTTCGCCGCCCTCGCCGCCGTGCTGGCCTTCTCCACCGAGCAGACCCCTCCCGAACTGGTGGAGCATCTCGAACTTCTCGATCTGATCTCTGACAGTCAGAGCAGCCTGAATTTCGAGACGGAATACCACCAGATCGTCCAGCGCCTGCGGGAGCCCGACGACGGTCCCGCCGATCTTGCCGTGAAGATCCTGCTCCACGCCCCGGACATCGCGCTGCACGAGTTCAACCGCCAGTCCCTGAATGCCGACCGCTCGCTGGTGTCGTTTCGCCTCAAGCCCGGGATGCCGGTGCTGGCCGTTACGCCGGATTCCATCGAACGGCTCAAGTTGATCCTGGCACCCTGGTTCAAGGAAAACGCCCGTTCGGCAACCTGCATCATCCATCACCTCCAGGAATCCGACGGCGACGCATTTGTGATCCGCCACGGTGACACCCTCAAGCGCGTTGGCGTGTTCGATGGGGAGGGCAAGCGTGACTCTCATATTTTCCGGCCGGAGCAGTTGGACGTGGCCAACTTCAACCGCATGACCGGCGAGTGGCAGGTATCGGGACGCGGCGCGAAACTCCAAGGTCTCTACCGTGAAGCGCTGGGGGCTGTCTTCCACGGTTCACCCCATGCGCTTGCCTACTCGAAACGCTACTCGTTGGAACCGCTGCGCGACGGCCCTTCCGCCCTCAAGTGCGACATCTATTCCACCGTGCAGTTTGCCGAGTTGAAATCGCTCAAGCTGGAGATTCCCGGTGGGCAGCAACTGACCTTCAACCGAGCACCTGTTTTCGAGGCGCTCGAATACACAAATGCCGGCCTCCTCGCCAGCGCTGGTCTGCTGGAAGCCACCGTTGCCTTCAAACTCGCCAACCGCCGCGCCCGCGTGCTGGTGCGAATTTGCCCCGAACGCGACACCATTTATGGCAACACCTCAGACCCAGCCATCGGCGCCTGGCTCGTCGAACATCACTTCGCCAATGATGACGTCCAGCTTGTGGCGAGCGCTTGAGCGGCTCGGGGCAGAGGGGGCAGCAGCCTGCGACTGGCAGCGCCACCTCGGCGACGACTGAGAAATCTGCCGTCCGTTTCTGAAACCGGTTCCAGGGTACGCCGAAACTGTGCTGGATCCGGAGCGCCCCGCACGGCGGCTGGATGTGGTAACGGACGGGGAAGATAGATTTCTCGGAATCGTGGCCGACGATGTGCCGGATAGCCCACCGCTGCCGCTGAGCGCCGCTGATGTCGCGCCGCTGACACTGGATTGGCAAACCGTCGCCGAGGCTCTCGGGAAAGCCCTCGGCTTCACCGCCAACCGGTACGAAAGCCATGGGCTCACCCGCCAGATCGGCACGGCACAGAACGGCAGCGACCCGGTCCGGCCGGTGATCCTTTGCCTGCCCGCCGGCCATTTCGGGGATCACGGGCGGATGCTGCGCGACATTTCGGCAAGGCATGACGCCACCATCCTGCTGCCATCGGCATCGTGGGTAACCCCGCCGCTTCAAGCGGTGTCCTCGGCAAACCGTCTCAGCATGGTCGGGCTTGCCGAGGAATGCGGTCGGTCTGCACGCCGGCGGTCCGGCGGGGTGCCCAACCTTGCCGCCCCGGTGGCGTCTCCCGCAGCGCGGAAGAGAATCAAGCCGGTGCTGGTAATCCAACCCGGTTGGCGCTGGGACATGGTCTGCATCGTGGTGGCATACGGCAGGATCCTGATTTCCTGCGGCGGCCAGCACGGCGAACACATCTTGCCGAAAACCACCACCAAGAAGCCGAATCAGGCCCTGGGCATCCTGATGCAACTGGCCGTTGACCATGAGTGGAGCAATCCGTCAAGCGGCGCCAGCAATCATGAAAGCGTGCGCAAGAACTTCCAGCGACTTGAAAGCCTGCTCCGTGCCCTGGTCCCGCTCCCTGGGAAGCCGTTTCGCAATGAGGCAGGGAAGTTCGTCCCGTGCTTCAAGATCAGCCTTCATCCCGATCTTCAGGAGGAATACACCCGACGGCGGACACGGTGATGTTTCCGATAAGATGACGACCAAGGCTGTATGTGTGGCTGCCGGGCTGATTTTTTTCGGAGAGGACGAAAAGCCCCTTGACGAATGTATCAATTTTGATACGTTCTGTGCATGGCCTTGCCCGCACCACGCCCGCTCCGG
>CAIQXC010000551.1 GCA_903875675.1 Akkermansiaceae bacterium | reverse complement strand
GGTTGCTTTCAAAACAAGGGACGGGAGTGGCATCCGAGGGGTAACCCAACCGAGGTCAACGTCCACGATTTCCAGGACAAGGAACTGGGAAAGGTCGCGCCATATGGCGTTTATGACCTTTCGGCAAATCAGGGCTGGGTGAGCGTGGGGATCGACCACGACACGGCGGAATTCGCAGTCGCGACCATCCGCAAATGGTGGCGGCACATGGGGCGTGACACATATCCGGATGCGACCAAACTGCTAATCACCGCTGACAGTGGCGGAAGCAATGGAAGCAGGGTGAAGCTATGGAAATTCCAGTTGCAGCAGCTCGCCGATGACCTCGGCATGGACATCGAAGTATGTCATTTTCCACCCGGCACGAGCAAGTGGAACAAAATCGAACACCGGATGTTTTGTCATATCACCAGAAATTGGCGGGGGCGCCCACTTGAGAGCACCGAAATCATCGTGAAACTCATTGGTGCCACCACAACCACCAGCGGCCTGAAGATCAAAGCGGCGCTGGACAAACGCAGTTACAAAAAAGGAGTCACGGTAACCTCGCAACAAATGGCAACAGTTAACATCAAGCCGGACAACTTCCACGGCGACTGGAACTATAAAACCGCTCTAAACTGTGACGTATGAAAACCCGTATTTGCACAGGTTATTACTGCGCGGTTCCTAACATCCACCCCTGCGGTCACCGGCAAGACCTATGATGGACTCACAGCAGCTTCGCTAACAGACGCTGCGCTGCGGGTCGCGGAAGAGGCGGGGACCGGCACCACCGGCGACGGCAAACCCTACACCGGCGACACGGTGACCCTGGCCTTGAGCAGCACCTTCGACACCAAGGACGCCGGCACCGGCAAGGCGGTGACCTCGACCTCGATCCTCACCGGCACCAATGCGGGCAATTATTCGCTCACCCAACCGACCGGCCTGACCGGTGCCATCACGGCCGTAGCCCTAACAGTCACGGCGGACAACCAAAGCAAGACCTATGGCCAGACGCTGGCCTTTGGCAGTGGTGCCACGCGCTTTACCAGCAGCAGCCTGCAAAATGGCGAAACGATCGGGTCGGTGACCCTGGCGTGCGCGGGTGGCGATTCCGCAGCGGCACTTGGGTCCTATCCGATCACGCCCGGCGCGGCCACCGGCGGCACCTTCAGCGCGGCCAACTACACCATCGGCTATGTGCCGGGCACGCTCATCGTCATGACGGCCTATGCCGCGTGGGCCGGCGGCGTAACCTTTGCTGCCGATGCCAACGGCGACGGTCCCCAATGGTATGGCGTGGTTGTTAGGTTCGACCGATCCGGCCGCCAATACCAGTGGGCTGCTGCCCAAACCGACCAACGAGAGCGGCAAACTGGTGCTGAGGTTCCGTTGCCTCAAAACCGCCAACCGCGGTTCCGTAGTGCTCAAAGTGCAATTCTCCAACGACCTCGGGGCCAGCCCGTGGGCCAGCCACGAGGCGGTGGTGCCCGATGCGGGCGGAACTGTCGGGGATGTGGTTTTTGCCATCACCCCGGATGCCGATCCGGCTTTCATCAACGTCCGGGCGGAGATCCCGGCCAGCTTGGTCACGCCGACCGGCACGCTCTTCGGCCGCCTGTATGCTTCCGGCGAATGATCATTCCGGTTGCAAATATTTCGCGTTGGGTCGTGTGCAGAGCCTCGAGCAACTCCGTTAAGCCGCCTTCTGTTTGAGCTTCTTCCGCGACCGCGAACTCATCCGCCACAGCGGCAGCCCGCCGGCCGCCAACGACCATGCTTCCGAATTCCCGCCACTTTCCCGCCACTTTCCTGCCACAAGCGTCCGCCGATCCGTAAGGAATGGATTCGCCAAAAACCTCCGGCTGATGCGGCGGACAAACGTGTTACGAACATGCCTGTGAATTCGACAACCGAATTCGCTTGTTGGCGGGGGCCCGGAGGACCAGTGTCTTCAAAAATGATTCCGACCCGTCAAACACCCACCCCATACGCTTCCCGGCCCGCTCCGGGCACAGTTCCGCTGTCAGCTTTTCCTTCGCCCCCCGGCAGTCCGATGGCGGCCAAACCCAAGAGCAATCCCCTTTCCATTTGAGGAACCGTCTTATGGCACAACAGATCCAGCCCAAAGAGGCGCGAGTGGTGGTAATTGGAGGAGGCATCATTGGCTGCTCGGTGGCTTACCACCTGGCCCAGATGGGGTGGCAGGACGTGGTGCTGCTGGAAAGGGACAAGCTGACATCCGGGACCACCTGGCACGCCGCCGGACTGATGGTGACCTTCGGCTCCACTTCCGAAATATCCACGGAGATGCGCAAGTATTCGCGCGACCTCTACAGCCGCCTGGAGGC
>CAIQXC010000550.1 GCA_903875675.1 Akkermansiaceae bacterium | reverse complement strand
TGACCAGCATCACCATCCCCGGCAGCGTCACCACCATTGGAGGAAGTACCTTCAGGGGCTGTTCCGGCCTGACCGGCATCACCATTCCCGGCAGCGTCACTAGCATTGGAGATTGGGCATTCTCCGACTGCTCCGGCCTGATCGACTTCACCATCCCCGGTAGCGTCACCAGCATCGGAGACTCTGCTTTCTATGGCTGCACCGGCCTGACCGGCATCACCATCCCCGGCAGCGTCACCAGCATTGGAAAGTATGCCTTCTGCTTCTGCTCCGCCCTGACCAGCGCGATATTCGCGGGCAACGCCCCGACGATGGGCATCGGCGTATTCGGCAACGCAGCCAGCGGATTCAAGGTGGGTTTCCACAGCGGTGCCGCCGGATTCACTGCGCCGACTTGGACTGATAGCTATGGGGACATTTATCCTTCCGTCAATCTCGGCCCCTCGCCGTCGGCGACGTGGCTGGTGGCGAATGGGTATTCCTCCACCACGAACCTTCTGAACACTCCGAACGACGACGGTGTGAGTCTGCTGATGGCCTACGCGCTCAACCTCGACCCGACCAAGAACCAAGCCGCCAACATGCCGAAGGCATCGGTGACGGACAAAAACCTAAGTTACACCTTCTATGCGGGCAACACGGATGTGAGCTATCAGGTGCAGGCCAGCGCGGAACTCAAAACCTGGAGCGCGGCGCGAGTGACCGTATCCGCCCCGGATGGCAACGGCAAATGCACGGCCACCGTGCCGCTCACCAGCGGGCTGCGCTTCCTGCGGCTGGTGGTGAGCCATTGAGTCACAACCACCTCGCCGCTCTCGCCCACCTCTCAGGCAACGCAGACGACGAGGAGACCTAACGGGCAAGGCGTTCGCTGCCCGTCTAGTGCACAAAGAGGTTTGGTGGTAAATGCAAGTATTCGATCACCAAGTCGCCGCATTGGCAGAAATCACGTCAAGTGCACGAGCATATTTTGCCGGAACTTTGTGCGAAATTGCGATCCGGGTCCAGGCCATATGCATTACTGATAGGCCCACTTGCCGGCTTCTGCCGGGTTGGGTCTTGCCGTGGACGAAGTGGCCGGTCTCGTCTCCGCCTGGCACAAGGACCGCGGCGGCAAGGCGGAGCGGCGGGTAGCTTGAGCACGTTGCGGTCATAGGCCCTGTGACCTCAACGCTACGCGGCTGCAGAATCTCATAAGGTGCTTGGGACCCCGCTTACGGACTGACGCCGGATAGGCACACTAATGGTTGACCTCGTTGAATGGAATATCATCAATTTGACAGCTTGGACCGGCGGTGGCTATTCCAGGTGCCCCCATTCGAAACTCTATATCAGACAATCGATCCCTATGAATTGTCAATACAACAAACACATCAGTGTTAGAAAATGAAAGATAGTACAAGCGCATTTGAGGAGCCATATCTTCATTTACATAGCCGCAAAAGTAAATATTCGGTGCCCCTCTGGGTCAGGGCTCAGGGGGCGAGGATGGCGCGGAAGTTCTTTTGGAGAGGGTAAACCAGGACGCTCTTGAGGGGGAGG
>CAIQXC010000549.1 GCA_903875675.1 Akkermansiaceae bacterium | reverse complement strand
GATAGTTACTCAGAAGCAAGCGGACAACTCCTATGATAATAAGGATCAAACAGCCGAAAAGCATTCGCCCAGCGATAAGTGGCAAGTCCCACTCGTATCCTTCATCGCCGCGCGTCGTCGCCCAGGCTAGAAGGATGCTCAGAAAAAGAAGATTCCAAGGGTTCGCTCCCTGAATGCCGCCGATATTCCGCGGGAAGTCTGGATGCTCGACCACCGCCATCAATAGAATCGCAGCACACAGACTGACAAACCAATCTCTCCACGCGTAAACGGAAAAAAAGGCGACTATGAGCAGCAGCAGGAATACCCGGATCATTGGGTGTGGATGCCGGAGAAGCGGGTTACAGTCGGAAGTGGGACGTTACTGAGCTTTCACCCGCACGAAGAGGGATGGATTGAGCAGCAGCTCGGCGGGCACTTTGACGGTGATCACCTTGACCGGACTGCCATGGTCCGAGTCCGGGGGATCGACGGCAGGGGCGAAGTCGAGCCAATCGCCATTGAGCGTGGCCGCCGACTCATAGCCTCAGCCAATTCGGCAAATGACAGGCAAGATATGCTCATCATGAGGGTTGCCACAGATCGTTGAATCATTGTCAATTTCCCTTGTATGGGTTTGTTGTTCACTGGCGGGCATTGATGAGCAGTTCGTCAACGATTCTCCCGGCGGTGTGGCCGTCCCAGAGGGGCGGAGTTTGGCCAAGGCGAGAGTGTTCGGCGAGGAGCTGGGTGATATCTGCACGCAGGGTAGCCACTGAAGTGAGTCGGTTGCTGCCGATGGTGAGGGTGACCGGACGTTCGGTGTTGGGCCGCAGGGTGAGGCAGGGGGTGCGGAAGTATGTGCTCTCTTCCTGCAGGCCGCCTGAGTCGGTAAGCAGGAATCGCGCATGGCGTGTTAGATTCAGTGAGTCGAGGTAGCCGAGTGGCTCAAGGGGGCGAATGCCCGGCTGGGCGTCGAAGCTGAGGCCGAACGCTACCATTCTCTGGCGGGTCCGCGGATGGATCGGGAAGACGATCGGCCAGTGTTCAGATAAGCTCGAAAGCTCGCGAATTATGACTTCAAGATTCTCACGGATATCAACGTTAGAAGGGCGGTGGAGGGTGACGTAAACATAGCGCCCTGGTTCCAGACCGAGTCGTTGAAGTGTTCCGATGGCCTCGGCCACCTCGATCTGAGCGATGAGCGAGTCGATCATCACATTGCCAACTCTCCGGATCTTTGCCTCAGGAATCCCTTCACGGCGAAGGTTTTCGTCGCCGTCGGCCGATGGAGTGAGGAGCAGGTCGGCAAGCGCGTCGGTGACGAGACGGTTGATCTCCTCGGGCATGTCGCGGTCAAAGCTGCGCAGACCTGCTTCGATGTGGGCTACCGGGATGCCGAGCTTGGCCGCCACTAAGGTGCAGGCCATCGTGGAATTCACATCGCCCACGACCACCACCCAGTCGGGCTTTTCGTGGATGCACACAGGCTCGAACGCGCGCATGATATTGGCGGTCTGCGATGCGTGAGAGCCAGATCCAACTTCGAGGTCGTGGTTCGGAGAAGGGATTCCGAGTTCACGGAAGAAGACATCTGACATTGCCGAGTCGTAGTGCTGGCCGGTATGGACGAGGCAGCAGTCTATCAGCCGACCGTTACCATTGCAGGCGGCGTTGTTTGCCCAAATCGCGTGGATAACAGGTGCAATCTTTATGAAATTTGGCCTCGCCCCAGCGACCAGAAGGAGTTTCAGAGGTGAAAGCATCGGTTAGAAGATAGAGGATAATTCGCAGGATTTACGATCCATTCAGAGTCGTTTCGAGGTCTGGGCGCAGCGATATGATAATAGAGTCGAGGTGATTCAGTATCTCGGTGAGTACGCCGGAACCGGGGGGAATGGGCAACTCGCCTCTAGTGCGCGGCACTAGAGGAATCTTACGATCGACATCATCGGGAGTTTCAATCAAAACGAGACGGTGTTGATCGCAGAGCAGGCGATCCACAGCACCGATCGGGCCGCGAAAGACGCTGAAAACAGGCACGCCCATAGCGGCCGCTTCGCGATTCATTGTGCCGCCGCCACTGACCACCAAATCGGAGTGCCAGATGAGATTGAGACCATCAATGACTCCTTGCGGAACCACGAGTTTCGAATTAGCAAACCAAAGCGGAAACCGGCTGCGCAAATGCGCCTCCTGGCGAGGGTTGCGGGGCAGCAGCACGATCCTAGCCTCCGGGCATTCCAGTGCCCGATCGATGAAACATTCAAACAGCAACTCAGCTTCCGCATTGTGGTAATGAGCCTCGGTTGCCGGTGGTCTTGCAGTAACCACCAACCAGGCATCGCGTAAACCTAGCAGGTCGAGAATTGAAGCATCCGGCTGAAAATCAGATACATAGACATCCTCCTTGATGCCATCATATGTGCGGATTCGTTCAGTAGGCTTCCCGCCATGAACTGCCGCGCAGACGACATTGGGGGTCAGGTACCAGCGTGACTCTAACATCGAGAACTCCGCTGTGTGCTCATAATCCATAATCTCAACCACAGGAATGCCGAGAAATTTAGCCGCGAGGTTCTGGCTTCTTGAGCCAAGGCTGAGCGCCAAGCCCGGCCTCTCGCGCCGGGCGAAACGCAACAACTGAGTACTCCTTACTACCAGCCCGCATGCCTTGGCCGTCAAGTGCCGGCCGTAATGCCGACCGACTCGATGATAGTCCAGTGAGTGAAAACCGGCCATTTCACACGTCTGATTGCCATCCCTGGCGGTTAGAAAAACTTCGTGACCTCTTTTGCGCAACTCGCGGATGATAGGCCTGAAAAACGGAATGTGCGGCGTATTCTCCATGTCAATCCAAATCTTCATAATGAACGAACTGGGGGAGACGCCAACAACGACGGAGCAACCATGGAATCCGGCAGCAGCGGTTGGCATGCGTGGACAAAGCGCGATATAGAGCGTGGCAGAACCTGCCAGACATCTCCATGGTATTGATCGTTGATCCAGCTGAGAAACCCTTCGTAGTGGGCCAGAGGATACGTCATTTTTCCGCCGGTTCCAGACATGTCGATGTAGTCTGGATGCACATTCATCAGAACCATGCCGCCGCGCTGGATGATCCACTCGGCTTTGCGCTGCCAAATCCCCGCGTCCGGCTCGCGCAGCAGCAAGAATAGCGTCGAGTCCTGCGGGAGTGTGTAAGGCAGTTCGACATACCCCTTGCGGCGACCCGGCCTCGTCGCCGAATCTGGACAGGGGATGAAATAGGGGAAGATCGTATTGGCTCCAGTCGGTTGTGGCTCGAACGGATCGGTATCAAAAGTCGAGCATTCGTATTCAATATCCAAATCATGCAGCCAAGCAAGTTGGCGGAGCATGAAGCCCGAGCGAAATCCAGTCGCTTTCCACTCGTGCAAGTAATGATTGATCCGCAGTGCCTTGGCTTCGAAGGCTGCCCTAGAACGATAGAGTTTCCCGTCGTGGTTGAGATCGTGTACCCCTACTTCCAAGCCATTTTCGACGAGCCACCAGCGGAGCGAATCAGGCACCCGGTACTCACCTTCTGGAATAAAGTTAAATGAGGATCGAAAGCCGAATTTCAGGTCTATCTCCGCCAATGCCCGAACCTTGTCCACACCGTCCTTTGTCTCAACATCGTGAGTTAGAACCAACGCGAAGCGCTTGCCATCGGGCCAGCCTGGCCAGTCGTCGGGCGTCGCTCCTGCGGCTTTATCAATCGGCCACACGCTGGCTCGGCGCTTGCGAATACTTGCCGCCCGGTGCCTCCGCAATGTCCAGCGGACACCCTTGGGCACGTACGGCTTCACGTGATAGTATGCCTGAGTTAGAATTGATCGAGAAAGTTCAACCATGGCGTAATTATGGATATGCGAGGGAATTCCAAGGGGATGCATCCTGCCATCCAGGCGAGATAGCAGCCGGATCAATCACGTCTCTCCGCCCACCCAGCGTGGAGCGTGAGGTTTTGTCTTGTTAAACACACACGACACGTCGGCCCTTCCCTTTCCTAGTTCCGCATAACTCCAACTAAGACTCTCGCGGTTGGTGTTCTGCGCGTCAAGCACCAGCAGCATCTTATCCATGAAACCAGCTATCGCGATGGTCGGACTCGTCGGCCCTGCTGGCGGCATATCAAACACGATATAGTCAAAATCACAAACTTCAAGCTGAGGCATCAGTTCATGCATTTCGACGGATGCAAGTGATCGTGCCCCCTTGCTGCTGCGATGGGTCGGTGCGCCGGCAAAATAGAGGCTTCTTGGGTTCCTGCGAAATGCGTCAGTCCGTGAAATATTCAAGGCCGTGTTCAGCGATTCGACAGGGGATGCCGGCAGTGCTACACTCCAGGATGAGTTTAGGTCCACCAGCAACACCTTGAACTTGCCATTCTCAGCAAACGCCTTGGCCAGGGCGATGGCGATGGTTGACGTACCGGCGCCTTGCAACAGACTGGTCAAGCCAATGAGCTTCGGCTTGTGTGTGATATTGTTCAACTCGAAGTTGAACATGATTCGGTCACGAATTGCCGAGGCATAAGGCGTTATAAAATGCTCACCCTCCTGAGCCAGGCAATCACCGTTGCCGCTGTGGGCTTCTGGTGGAAATGTCAGATCTCCGACATCTCCAAGTAGTTTGTGGCCAGGTTCCTTACCGATCAGTTTCGCCATTCCATCCTTCGAGCGGATATAGGGGATCGACATCATCAGCGGCAATTGCAAGCGGGTCTGGATTTCTATCGGGCGTGACACCCGTCGATCAATGACCCACTCAATGAGAAACGCCAGTAACAGACCAGTGACAATCCCGGATGCGGCAAGTCCGAGCGCCAACCTGCGGGTTGTTTGGGCAATCGCCTTGATAGGTACCGAAGGGCTCTGAACAACGCCGATATTGGGCATAGTAGCCGGTTTGAGTATTTCGTCCACCCTGGCCTTTTCCAAACTTGTTTCGGCATAGCGGTACTTTACCTCCTCCAGTTGCCGCCGCCGCTCCAAGTTGGTGAATGTTTGTGCGCTGGCGGAGAGTTTCTCCATGTCCTCGTCCGCCTTCTTGGTTTGCTCCGTGAGAGCTTTGCACTTAGCCTCAACGGCTGCTAGTTGGGCCCGTTCGACATTTAGATCGATGCCGCTTGAAAGCGCTGAGGGAGCCCCCTGACCCCTTGCCTGGCCAGCGAGTGCTGGATACTGTTCAATGAGGTCTTGGGCTTGTTGTTGCACAGCCTCAACCTGTCGGTCCAATGCCTCTAGCATCGGGTCACCTGGCTTTCGAGATATCATCAGGACGTTGCGCCGTTGCTTTAACAGGGCAAGTTGCTCTGCTAGATCTCGAAACTTCTCCTGTGCCTTGGACCGTGCCATTAGTTCCGGTGTTGACTCCTCCGCATGATCAGGAATCCTCTCGGGCGCTTCTGGCTCAACTGCCCCCATGGCAGCTGCGAGGTAAGATACTTTAATTTGTTGCTCAGCCAATTCAACCTGCGCGGCTAACAGTGCAGAGCGCTGTGCATTGCGGCGTGCATCTAGAGCAGTCTTGGCATCGGCGAGTGATAGGAACCCGGACTCTGAATTGAGTTTGGTGAGTTCCTGTTCGGTCTGAGTCAGCCGGCTTCGTGCCTGATCGGTTTCCCTTGAAACGCTCTCAAAGGTACCGGTCGAGCGGTGGAGTGCCAGATGTTTCTCGAAATAGGAATCAATCAACTGTTTGAGGACCGAGACTGCCACTGCGGCGTCCGAATGGTGGTACCTGAGGTGAATGACACTGCTGCCTCGCTCCGCCTTGATTTCAAGGTTCTTAGCAATCTCCATCGCCGCCTCAACTTTACTCGGTGGGCCCGCCTTCGAAGCGAGAATCTTCTCGGGTCCGATCTTGGCCGCCACTTCGATGGCCAGATCCGTGCTTTTGATGATCTCGAGCTCAGCGTCCATCACCGCCATGCCATGGGTACCAGAGGCTTCAACCTTTGCCTCGTAGGGGTCCACGGTACTTCGTTCGAGGACGTAGCGAACCAGTAATTTTGCCTCCGTCTCGTAATTGGGCGAACGCAGGTTCCAGTAAAACATGGCAGCTGCACCAGCGAAACCCATCAAGGAGGGGATTGCGATCTTCCACTTGTGTTTGAACAACACAAAAAGAATGTCATAGACATTGAGGCTGCTCTGTCGCCGATGCTTGGGCCTCAAGTTGGAGGTTGCAGTAGGTTCGGCTTTCATGAATCAACGAAAATCGGTAGCCTTCAGTCGAGGTGCGGGTAGATCAGGCGGCCTGCGATCCGGTTGATAGCTAGTGGGAGGTGGCCAAAAACCGATGGGAAGCTTTCAGAAGGACATTTCGCATCGGCAATCCAGGCCAGTTTGCCTCTATGATAGCGAAAATAGCTTAGAATCCCGTCGGCAGAAGCCCAGGATTTCTTGAAACGAATCAGGCCGGTATCATCGTTAGAAGTTCGGCCAAAATGCAGGGATCGGCAGCCGATCAAGGCCAGATATTGAATGGCAGTCCACATCACATCATGGTTGGGCCGTACGTCCCAGTGGCCTTTGTCGGAGGCTCCGAACTTATAGATGGCGCGGCAATCCGAGTGAAAAAACACCGCTCCGGCAATGACTCTTCCAGCATGCCGAGCCAGCACAATAGCGCCCAGGCCTGGATCTATCAGGTGGCGGCAAATCGCCTGAAAAAATTCAATCGGCTGGGGGGGCAACCCGTGGCGGCGGCGGGTGCGACAATGCAATTGATAGAATTCCAGCATGGAAAGTGAATCGAAGCTGACGGTGATGGTGAGTCCGCTGCGTTCAGCCTTGCGGATAGATCTGCGGGTACTCGCTGGGAACCGTCCCATCAGCTGGGAAATACCACAACTCAGATTGAGTTCATGGGCGTGATAGGTTCGAAGACAAGCGGCCCCGACGGCGGGAGCCATGCCTCCGCGCAATTCCAAATGCTTCCATTTACGCTCTTCAGCCACGCCTATCAGCGCCTGATAGACCAAAGATCCTTGCCGTGGATCAATCCACAGCGGCCCGGCAAAATCAGCAAATGGAAGCGAAACTCCACGCCGCCCCGTGATTGCACTTCGCACCTCTATCAGAGGGACCAGCGCCGCCACAGCCCCATCGACCCAAACTCTCAGATAGATCGGCTTGTGCTGATAGGTTTCGGCCAGAATCCGCGCCCATGCCGACAGGTGGAACACCGAGTAATCAGGCAACACCCTGACCAGAGAATCCCAGACACCTCCCGTCAGAGGATCGATCTGTTCAATTTGAATGTTTGCTCCGCCATAACACATGGGTACAGGAGGCTGGAAATGCGCAACCATCACGCGTAGGCGGGAGATGGATGCAGTGCTCCTACCACGGCCTGTACTACGGCATCAATTTGGCCGGAGGCGAGTTCTGGATACATTGGCAGAGAAACGAATTCAGCTGCACAACGCTCGGCAACCGGGAATGCGCCGCAGCGATGCCCCAGACAAGCATAAGCATCCTGAAGATGGACGGGTACCGGATAGTGAATGCCGCAACCAATGCCTCGGGATTCCATGTGGCGCATGAATGATTTTCGGTCAGCCACCCTGATTGCAAAGATGTGCGACACATGAGTTCTTGAAGGCCGGCAAATCGGCAGCACCAGCCCGGCAATCCCTGCTAACGCACGAGCATAGTGCGCAGCATGTTTCCTGCGCCATTCGTTGCGATCCTCCAGATAACGCAGCTTAACCTGCAACACCGCCGCTTGTATGCCGTCCATCCGGCAGTTCCAGCCGATCTCAACATGATGATATTTTCGAACTTGTCCGTGATCACGGAGTGCCCGGATTCTATCAGCGAGTCGGACGTCCTGGGTGACCACGGCTCCCGCCTCGCCGAAGGCACCTAGATTTTTACCTGGATAGAAGCTGAAACATCCTGCTGTGCCAAGAGTCCCTGCCCGATAACCGTCATACCTCGCCCCGTGGGCTTGCGCCGCATCCTCGATGACCACAATTCCCCGAGCACGTGCAAAATCCAAAATCGGCGCCATGTCAGGCATCTGACCAAACAAATGCACTGGAATGATAGCTTTGGTATGAGACGTAACGGCCCGTTCCAAGCCTGCCGGATCCATCGTATAGGTCGCCTGCTCGATATCGACAAACACCGGCCGGGCACCGGTCCGGCTAATGGCCTCCACTGTGGCAATGAATGTCATCGGTACAGTAATCACTTCGTCGCCCGGGCCGATCCCCAGAGCCGTCATAGTTAGCCACAATGCATCGGAGCCGCTGCTCACCCCCACCGCGTGCCTGGCCTCGCAAAAACAAGCAAAATCCTCTTCAAAACGAGTAACAAATGGTCCTCCGGCAAAGGCTGCGGCATCAATCACTGCATTGATGGCATCCACCAACTCACGCCGACAAGCCGCATGGTGGGTTTTCAAATCGAGAAATGGCACATTCATCAGCTTGCTTCTCAGATGGGTTGTCAGGCACGGGTCTCCATCACACCGGAAATTCGCCGCCCATCGTGGGCCGATTCCGCAATGGCCACTAGTCTTCCGTTAGACTTCAATGAAATTGAGCACGCCTCGAGGATTCGAACGACTTCCAGACCACTCTCACCGCTGCTCAACGGCTGAGCGCCGCTGAGGCTGCAGTCAATGAAGTGCTGGCACATTTGCCTAAGCGGCTCTATCTGTTCGATGCGCGGAATGCGGCTATCTCCATAGTGGTAGGTATATTGAAAATCCCCAAAGGTTTCATAGTGGGCCGGGCGCTCAATGCGCGTGTCGTAAATTCTGATCTTCTCAAATGGCTCAATGTCATCATAAACGATCATTTTGCTCGATCCTACAATCGTCATCTGCCTAACCTTTCTCGGCTCCAGCCAACTACTTTGGATGGTGGCAAACCGACCGCATTCAAAGGACAAGGAAACATTGGCCACGTCCTCTATTCCTGGAGTAATGTTGGCGTGCCCCTGACAGTTGACCGCGTCTGGAGAACGCCCGAGCAGGTACAGAATCATCGAAAGATCATGCGGGGCGAGGTCCCAGACGACGTTGATATCATTATGAAACAACCCAAGGCTTAGGCGCTGGCTATTGATATAGCGGATATCACCGATATCCCCAGAGTCGATGATCCGCCGGATCATCCTCACTGCCGCCGAATATACGAACACATGCCCAACCATCAGGATCAATCCGCGACGCTCAGCCAAGGCGATCAATTCCTCGCACTCAGCGGAGTCGGAGGCCAATGGCTTTTCAATCAACACGTGTTTGCCGGCCAACAAAGCCGCCTTACCAAGGGGAAAGTGTTGGTGTACCGGCGCCGCCACCACTACGGCATCAAGGTTAGCCTCTTCCAGCATTTGATTGAAACTCACATAACAGGCGGAATCCGGATACAGCAGCTGCATTTTCTCCAAGCGCTCCGGATCCAGGTCGCACAATGCGCCTAGGCGGCAGCCGGGAAGTTGATTGAAATTGCGCGCGAGATTCGGGCCCCAATACCCGAGACCCACCACACCGACAGTCAACACACGTTGCATGCTCATAGGATTGACTCTCGAGTTAGCTTCTTACACGACGGCCTTCCCGCCTCACTTGGGGCACTACCGGACTCAGCCTGATGAGCCCTCGCAATTCATTGCCAGCAGCCTCACGCTTTTCCTGAGTCGGCAGACACGCCATTTCCTTTGTCGGCGCTGATCCCACGACTCTTGATAGGTCTCGCAGGATTTCCAACGACGGTCGTACCTGCTGCAACATCGCGGGTCACCACGCTGCCGGCTCCAATCATTGCATTAGCACCGATGACGACACCGCCCAGAATAGTGCAACCAGATCCAATTGACGCGCCTTTCTGCACTAGCGTGGACAAGCATTGCCAATCTCCTTCTGCAGCAAGCCGACCATCACCTGCAGTGGATCTCGGCCAGCAGTCGTTGGTAAACATTACGCCGTGCCCCACAAAGACCTCATCCTCGATGGTTACACCGGTGCAAATGAAGGTATGACTCGAGATTTTGCAACGCGAACCGACCTTGACGGCGGTCTGAATTTCCACGAAGCTACCAATTCGGGTATGATCCCCGATCTCGCAACCATACAAGTTCACGTGGCCGAAGAGCTTGACCCCGTTGCCCAGTATCACATCTTCACCGATACGCAGCCCCACGCCATTGCTTGTATTCATGTCCGATGATGCCCATAACGGGCTGGCCTGCCAGAGTGATTGGCGGTCTTTTCTCGGACTGCGGATGCGCACCATCTGCCACCACGCAACGGCACCCATGTTTCGCCCCGCAGTGCACTGATTCGCTGCTGGAAAGTAATGATCATCTGGCGCAGCAGCGCGCCTGGCGTGCGCAATAGAATCTCCAAATCCATTTTCAGCGAGGCGTTTCGCACATAATGAATGTCCATCGCATTCATCTCTCGAAATGTCGATTTATTCTTGCCGGTGACTTGCCAAATGCCTGTAAGCCCTGGCAAGGCATTGAACCGCTCCCGTTGTTGCGCGCTGAACAGCGGATACTCGGCTGGCAGGCATGGTCGAGGGCCGACCAAACTCATTTGCCCGCAAAAGACATTCAGCAACTGCGGCAATTCATCCAGCCCGGAGGCCCTCAACAGACACCCGCCGAGTACCAAACGGGAATCTCCAATCAACTCAAGCTTGATCATTGGCCTGTTTGATTTAACCAAATTTCTAACATACTCTTCCTGGCCATCAGGCCTTGAATTCGTTTGCATAGTGCGGAATTTATACAGGAAAAACAACTGACCATCTCGTCCGATTCGCTGTTGCCGCAACACCACAGGCCCCCGCGAGACGAGCTTGATCCACAAACCGATCAGTACCATTAACGGAGATATGAAGGGCAGCACCATCACAATGCACAGAATGTCCAAAGCCTGCTTCCATCCGCGCCTCTCAAGAGACGCTGCCGCCCTTGGTCGCATAGGGCTGTTGGGCGCTAAAACCATAATTTTCAAATGTTAGGGATTGAGATTCGCACTGTCCGCAAAAGAATCCAGGCAAACCTCCTCTCACGAGTGACTCGGCAACCCACATACAAACGTCCGGTTAAGGCCGTTTACTTGGAGATTTACCAAAAGGAATCGAATGTTGAACCCAATTTTTCAATTGATATATAACTGACATGAAAGATTAGATATATTGAAATTGGATAGCCAACGCCGAGCAAGTTAGGTAAAAACTTTTACAATCGTAAGCTATACCTTGGTATATTGTTTACAGAGACAAATCCGTCACTGATTTTATAAAATGCTTCCGTCCCAATTTTTGGATTGGGGAGCTCACTCCTATCGTGGCTGCGCCTCAGACCCAAGACGCAAGACTTGAAGACACAAGAGCGGAACGCTTGACCTAACGACTGAAACTTTGACTTTTCAAGGACTCTAGTGAAGCAACGTAGCGCAAATGCACGCTAGGCCAAGGGCGCAGCAACTGCGGGCAACCTGAGGAGGACACACAGGGCTGGGAATCCCGACATCTTCCCCACCACCATTCCAAAAGGAAACCCTGTTTTTTTTCGAAAATATGTTGCCGTCGCGCTCACAGCGTGATAAAAAGCAACAGTATGACTAAATTTGCTAGAGATAAAGTTGCTATTTGCGCTTCGGGGCAACGGCTATACGCCGGTGCTTGGCCAACAGGCGGATACCTGTATCCGGCCATGGGTGTGGGGAATCCGGCGGAAGGGAGGCCCCGATGAATGGTGATCACGAAGTGCTGGTATTGGATGATGATCGGTTCATCCGAACCGGTTTAGAGCGCCTACTGGCGGCCCATGGCTACACGGTGAAATTGCACGCGGAAGCCGACGAGTTGTTTCGCGACGGCATGCCACAGGTGCCGGCGTGCTTACTGTTGGACAACCAACTTGGTGAGGGCATGACCGGGGTGGAGGTGCATGAGGAATTGTTGCGGAGGGGGTGGTACCTCCCTACCGTTTTTCTCACTGCCCACTGGAATGTGCAGCTGGTGGTCAATGCGATCCGTGCCGGAGCTGATGGATTTTTGACGAAACCGTTTGATCCGACGGAATTGGTGGACGCCGTGGCAATGGCCTTGCAGCACTCGAAAAGCAACCGACAAGGGAAATTTGCCGCCGCCGAAGCCCGCATGAGAATCGCCTCCCTCACGCCCCGGGAGCGAGAGATCGTGCGCCTGGTCGTAGCTGGATTACTCAACAAGGAGATAGCCGATCAACTCGATCTCGCGTTGATCACTGTGAAGGTCCACCGCGGCCGTGCCATGCACAAACTCGCGGCGGGAAATCCTGCGGAGATGGTCCACATCGCCGAGTTGGGCGGCCTCCACAGATAGGATCATTCACAGCTTCAACACCCCGCCGCGCGTTCCGCCGAGGACAGTGGCGCCAACGATCGAGGTCGTTAGGAACACCATCGACCAAACCCCGAGTGCAGCGGCCAATTCGGTCCCATTGCCGAGGGTTCCCAACAGCGTGTAAATGGCCTTGGTAATGGGGAAATGTTGGGTTTTCTGTGCCAGAATGAGACTATCGCTGACCTCCATCATCGCAAACGCAAAGGCAAGAATGGCCCCGGCAGCGAGGTTGGCGGTGATGAGCGGCAGGGCAATGCGGCGCAGCACTCGCGCCGGACTGGCCCCGAGCGAGCTGGCGGCTTCCTCAAGGGCTGGATTGCTTTGTTGGAGACCGGCCACCGCCGCACGCACCACATAGGGCAGACGGCGGATGGCATAGGCAATTGCCAACAATAGGAACGGACTGCCGCCCGAACCTATCAGGCAATGAAACACCTTGCCTTCCTGGGAGAGCGCCAAATAACCAAAGGCCATCACCAGACCGGGCACCGCCAGGGGCAACATCACCAGCGCATCGAGCCAACCGCGGCAGCGCAGGTCTGAGCGCTCCACCACCCACGCCACCGCCAGGCCGCAGACCAAGGCTAACAAGGTGGCACTGCCCGCATAAAGGAGGCTGTTGTGAATGGATGGCACCACCAAACCATTGCCGAGCGCCTCAAGGTAATGGTGGAGGGTGAATTGCTCGGGCAGGATCGTGCCGTACCAGCGCCCCGCCACCGACAACAGCACGACCCCGAGGTGCGGCAGCACTGCCAGCACAAACACCCCCAAGAACAGTGCCGAACAAGCCGCCGCCCGCCAAGGTCCACAGCGCGCAGCACTGGCCCGCCCCTGCGGCCGTGGCGTGCTACCGTGGCGGGAACTGCCGACGGCCCACTTTGAGAGGACAAACACACCGATCGCCACCAGCAGCAAAATGGCGCTTAAAGCGTAAGGCAGCGGGTTTTTATCGAGCCCCTTGATGCCATCGAATATCTGCACCGGTGCCACCCGCGCATAGTCGAAAACCAAAGGCACGCCGAGTTCTGTGAAGGCCCAAATGAACACAATGGCAGCTCCGGCAAACACCCCAGGCATCGTTAGCGGCAGCGTCACGCGCCAAAACCGCTTCCACGGCGGACACCCGAGGTTTTGGGCTGCCTGCTCCAAAGTCGGGTCGAGCTTGACCAGTGCTGCGGCTATGTTGAGATAAAGAATCGGGTAGAGATGCAGCGCGTTCATCGCAATGATCCCAAAAAAGCGCCCGTTGGCCAGCCAGTCATAGGGCACCCGCACATCCATTGCGCCTAACCGAATGAGGAGGGCATTGAGCGCGCCGTTGCAGCCGAGCAGTTGCTTAATGCCCACCGCACCAACAAACGGAGGCAGGATTAACGGCGCGAGTACCAGGACGCCCAACACGCGTTTCCCGGGATACTCAAACCTCTGACCGACCAGCGCCAGTGGCATTGCAATGAGCAGGCTGGCCAAGGTGCTGGCGACCCCGAGCACCAGCGCGTTGATCAGGCCTTCCTGATAGATCGGGTTGCGCAACACCATGCTGATAAACTCGAGCGTGAAAAAAAACGTTCCATCCGCCCGGTGGCCTTCAAACGCCTGCCTGAGAACCATCCACGCCGGGAACAGGAAAAACACCGCCAGCAGCAGGCTGGTAATGACTGTGAGAAGAATGGCAGTGCGGCGTTTCATGGGGAATATTTGCGAGCCATAGCCGCAGCCTTCCGGTAATTGGCGCGAAAGCCTGCGCCCAACGCGGCAGCCCGTGCCTCGGCCCGCAATGGATCCGAGCTGTCTAACTCCACATCGCCCTTGCTACAGCTAGCGTAGGGAATTTGCGATACATTGGCAAACATCGCCAACGCATCCGCCGGCATGCCCGCCGCGATGAGCGCTCGCCAAGCGGTTTTCATTTCCTCGTGGGAGTCAATGCACATGACCTTCACCAACTGCCGCAAGGTGTTGAAGGCGGCCCCGGTGAGTTCACGCTGATAGGTCAGATTCCCCTGTTCTGCGTATGGATTGATCTCCGGCATCGTCGAGTTTGCAAGATTCGCCGAGGTATAGACATCCTTGCGGATCGGCGTCCGATGCAGCGCCCGGTCACGCGGGCCACCAGGGCTGCCGGGCCGACCAAACCACAGCGTCTGCCCCTGCTCACTGAGGCAAAATTCGACGAACGCCTGCGCCAGTTTTGGGCTGGGCGCACCTTGCAGCACGCCCACCGGATCAGCGCTGAGGGTCGTGCCGCCCACCGGTGCACGCCACACCACGCGAGGCGTTCCGTCGCGGGTCTTGAGTTCGGCGGCGTATGAGCGCCCGTAGAAATCAATGCACATACCTGCCGCCGCGTTGCCTTGGCCCACGTCCAAGGGGATTTTCGAAGAACTATCGGTGAAATATCGAGCGTTGGCCGCCATCCGCTGGATCAGTCGCAGGCCGTTGGCCCAACCGAGCGCTAGCGCGGCGTCGCGACCAAGCGTTGGATCGGCCAGAGCCCGCTGCATCTGGTCCTGGACAAGAAGCTCGAATGAGCGGGCAACTGCACCACTCTTGGTGGGATCGGCCAAAGCGATGGCTCCCGCATACCGGGGGTCGCCCAGATCGTCCCATCGCGTGGGGGCTGCCAGCTGCAAGCGCTTGAGCACATCTGGATTGTAACATATCCCAAACTGCGACATACAGGTGCCCACCCAGACGTGATCAGCTGAAAAGAAGCGCTCGCCGCAAACGATTTCCTCGATCGGCGCGCCCGGCCCAAACCAGTCCGGATGCCCGCTGAAAACCTCCAGTGCAACCAGCCGTCCACGTTTTGCCTGACTTGAAAAATCCGGTTCGCCGCCGCCAAACAGCACGTCCACGCCAATCCCTGCCCGCCCGGTTTCGCTGGCCGCTTTGAAGCCCGCATCCAGCACCATCCGGATCTCGGAGGTCCCCCCGGGTGTCCGCCAATCCACATACACACTGCGCCCACACCGATCCTTCCAGTACCTCGCAAACCCCTCCCCCAACTCCTGACGCAGCGTCTCATTGTGCGGGCTGAGAATCACCAAGTGATCATCGGCAGCGCCCGCCGAGGCACTGCTGCCCCCCTGCTGCAGTGCCAGCGGCAGCGCCACAATCAGCGCCAACAAGCCAAATATGATCAGTATCCGGGTTTTCAGAGAGCGGGAAAGGTTATTGGAGGGAAATACATCATGGGTCTGACAGGGAAAATATCTAATTACTCCTATCCTGCGGGTTCGGGGCTTGCGTCTCCTGCAGCACCAATACGTCCTCCGGCCGGACGTGCAACCGCAGGCTCACCTCACCCGGTGAATGGATTTGCCAAGGATTGATTTCCACCACTTGTTGGCGGCCTGCTGCGGTGTCTATCCAATATTGAATGCGCTGGCCCAAATAGTTGCGCTCGACCAGATTGCCGCCTATCACATTGTCACCGGCCTGTCCACTCAGCCGCCATGCCTCCGGACGAATCGAAACTTGCACAGCCGCCCCCACTTGCGGCCGCCACTCTGGATCACTTAGCCGTCCGCTCAGCGGCCCGGCCACAGTTGCAACAGTGACAGTTTGCCCGTTCGTCTCTCGAAGCGTGGCCGCGATCAAGTTGGTTTCCCCTATAAAACTTGCCACGTTGGCGCTATGCGGCGTCCGGTAGATCGCCTCAGGCGTGCCGATCTGAGCGATCCGGCCGTGGCTGAGAATTGCCATCCGATCGGCCATCGACAAGGCTTCTTCCTGGTCGTGGGTGACGTAAATAGCCGTCAGTCCGTGGCTCTTTACCAAGCGGCGGATCTCAAAACGCATCTCAAGACGCAACTGGGCGTCCAAATTGGACAGCGGTTCGTCCAGCAGCAAGCACCTGGGTTTGACCACCAATGCACGGGCCAGGGCGACGCGTTGCTGCTGCCCGCCGGACATTTGATCGATCGCGCGCTGGCCAAAACCCGCCAACTGGACCAATTTCAGAGCCTCCTCAACCCGACGTTTCATGTCCGCTTTGGCAACTCGCCGTTCCTCCAGCCCAAAGGCAATATTTTGGGCCACGTTCAGGTGTGGCCACAGCGCGTAACTTTGAAATACCAGCGCCGTCTCGCGCTTGTGGGGTGCCACCCCCGTCACATCCCGCTCGCCAAAGCGAATCCCCCCGCTATCAGCGGTTTCCAACCCCGCGATACACCGCAGCAGCGTACTCTTGCCGCAGCCCGACGGACCCAGTAGAAAAAACAACTCTCCGGCCTCAATCCGCAGGCTCACCCCGTCGAGGGCAACGATCTTCCCAAATGATTTAACAAGGTTTTCCGTGCTGATGGTTTCCATGACGGGGGGCTGCCACCATCGTCCAACACTCCGCTGCGGATGCAAGCCGCAAGCCTCAGAATCTTTTTTTCGTCTCCATCGAAGAATTTCTTGCCAAGTCCCCTCCTCCAACGTATCTAAGCCCCCTCACCCAACCGATTGCTCGGATGGCGGAATTGGTAGACGCGCTAGACTAAGGATCTAGTAGGGAAACCTGTGGAGGTTCGAGTCCTCTTTCGAGCACTTTCCGTTGAAAATCAATGAGTCCCGATGCTGAAAAGCCTCGGGATTTTTTGTTAGGAATTTTCGGTGGTGCATGAATAGTGCAACTAAGCGCCCGCCGGGCGTGCACACTGTAGGTTACCCCGGCCCCCTTGCCGTATCCTCAGACCCGCGCCTGCGACGTGTGCGGACGGCTTGCAGGTAGGAATCCGCGACCTAGCGAAATGGTTTTTGCTGAATTCGACGCGACTGGAGCACTCAGAAGTTCACTAACGGGACTTCGACGTGCAGGTCGATCCGGTCATGGACCGCCCTTCACCAATGCTCACCA
The DNA here is from genome assembly GCA_903875675.1 of Akkermansiaceae bacterium. Lineage (GTDB taxonomy): Bacteria > Verrucomicrobiota > Verrucomicrobiia > Verrucomicrobiales > Akkermansiaceae > Luteolibacter. The sequence goes on along the minus strand of CAIQXC010000549.1, from coordinate 3,341 downwards.
CTCACCCGCTCAATGGGCTTTGATCGGGACAATTCGCCGTTATCGCCGCCCGCCCGCCTGATAAAATCATAGCGCGGACCATTGCTCACGGGCTCGGAAGAAGTCCCAAAATCCCGCCTGTGGGTATAGCCTGCCGTAAATCGAGAAATATTTTTCTTGCTCCTATTGAGAATCATTCGCAAGAAGGGGTCGCGCTTCAGCCTCCCAATGACACCAATCCTGCATGCCGTCCACATTGTCACGCTGGCCACTTGGCTGAGCATCGCAAGTTTTGGCAGCCTTGGGATGGCGGTTTCCGGCGATCCCGAAGGCCTGAAAAAGGATGCCAAACCCCGCGATCCTTACGAAAATCTCGAATCCATCGTGCTCACGGATGAGTTCACCCCCAGTGAACTTCCGGCCTCCCAATCGACCGACCCCGGCTCCACCGGGGAAGCCGAGGGCGTTCAAAGCGAAGTTCCCTTCACCGAGCAGGAAACCGTGCCGACGCCACCCTCCATGCCCGATGTCGCCGACCTCAGCCCTCTGCCGGAACTCCCGGACCCGCCCGCACCGAGCCTCAAGATCCCCTACAATCCTACCGCCCCTGCCATCAAACCCCATCAGCCACCTGAGGCCAACCGTAAGCTTGCCAACCGATCGGTCCAGCCTGATCGGGTCACCGGCGGTTCCCCGCAAGGTGAAGTCGTCACCGTGGGCAAAGCCGGCCACGGCGGGCGTAACGGCGAAACCGGCCTGTCTGACGCCAAGCGTTTGGGCGGGGGCCGCATGCCCGCCCCGTCGTATCCGGCGGAGGCACGTGCCAAGGGACAATCCGGCACGGTCATCGTCGAATTCATTGTTGGGGAAGACGGTTCCGTGATCTCCGCCAACGCCAAACGCCCCTCACCCTGGCCACTCCTCAACGAACGGGCGGTGAGTTGCGTGCAGCGGTGGAAATTCCCTCCCGGCAGTGTCACCAAATACACCCGGCCCATCGTTTTCAAACTGAACTAACAGCTCCATGCTTGCAAATATTGTTGTCACTACATTCCTCGAAGGTGGCTGGGTCATGTGGCCCATACTCATGACGTTTTTCCTCGCCGTTTGCATTGTGCTGGATCGTGCGATCTGGTGGCTGCGCTTCCGGTTGACGATCCAGGCTGACAAGCACGAGCAAGCGCGTGTCGCCATCGGCAGTGGCGATTTTGCGAGCGTGTGGCGCCTCAGCCGGAATGCCACCGATCCATTTCTCTCAAACCTCAACGAGGGCATGACCCACGCCCGCACTTCGATGCTCGCCGCGATGCAACTTCATGCCACCCAGTTGATCGAAAAATCGGAGGCGCGGATGTGGATCATCAGCACGCTGATCACCCTTGCGCCTTTGTTAGGATTGTTCGGCACCATCATCGGCATCATGGGCTCGTTTTCGTTTGTCGGCGACGAACAACTGGCTCCTACCAAGGTTTCCGGGGGCATCGCCGAGGCGCTCATTGCCACCGCCTGCGGTATCGCCATCGCGATCAGTTGCCTCCTTCCCTACAACTTTTTCCGCAAACGCGTCGCCGTCCTTCGTGGATCTCTCGAGCGCTGGATCAACCACACAGAGTTGTTAGTTCGATCCGCCAAGGAACACGGACATGACCTCGAAACTTTCGCCAGCAACCACCCCCCACACTAATGCCCGTCCAACTCCACAGTCATTCGTCTGATGATGGCGATGATGCCCGCATTGAAATCGTCCCGCTCATCGACATCATGTTTTTCCTGCTTGCGAGCTTCATGCTGGTGAGTCTCAGCATGACCCATCTCCATCGCGTGCCGCTTACCCTGCCGGAAGCCTCCACCGGGATCGCCGATTCCAAAACCCCACCGCTCCAGATCGCCATTGATGCCAATGGCGTGACGACCTGGGACAGCGGGATCGTCTCCCTCACGGAAATCACCACCCGCCTCAAAGCCGAAGCATCGCCCGCCCAAACCCGGGTGCTGATCGCCGCCGATGCCGAGGCCCGGCATAAACAAGTCCTCGGCGTGCTCAACGCCGTGCGCGACGCGGGGATTGAACAGGTGAGTTTTGAATCAATTAAGCCCCATTCCTAAAGCGTGAAATCCCGGATGCTAACCATCCTCAATGCAAGTGGCTGTCTCGTCCTGACCGCTCTGGTCGTGATGCAGTGGAATAGGGAACGAGCCTGTGATGCAACACTGGCAAAAATCAAGTCCGAACTCTTCACCTCAGAGAAGCAAGTGGTCACCGCAACCAAACACTCTGGCGATCTCGAACGCGATATCGCCGCTCTCAAGGAGAGCATGGAGGCGATGCGAGTCGCCGCTGAGGATTCGGCGAGGGTTGCCGCCGAAAAAGAATCCCTAACCAACGGCCTTCAGAGCGAAGTTGCCACCGCCCGCTCACAGGTGAAATCGTGGCAGGACGCCATCGCCGGTCGTGATGCCAAACTCCTCGAGCTCACATCCCATTTGAACGCCACCCGCCAGAGACTCGATGCGGCTATCTCACAGCTCAAGAAGGCAGACGCGCCGTGATACGACAGCGATTTCCATCCAAAGTATTCCCCTCACTGATATCATCAACTCTATATATGAAAACAAAAAGCGCATTCGCCCCCTCAAGTCTCCGTTCGTCGGGTAGGCCCGATGGATTTGTAATGACCAGCACGTTGTTGGCTTTGAGCCAATTGGCATCCCCGGCTGCACCCGCTCCCAAAGAGGAAGACCCAGACAAAGGGGACGGCACAGCCCTGCCCGAAATGGTGGTGCAGGCCGACGGCACCAAGAAACTTTACAAGCCGGAGAACCTGGCAACGCCGAAATACACGGTGCCGCTATTGGATATTCCGCAAACTGTGACCGTTATTCCCAAGGAGGTGATGCAGGAACAGGGCGTGTCGAATTTGCGCGATATCCTGCGCAACGTTCCGGGAATCAGCATGCAGGCCGGCGAAGGCGGGGTGCCACCGGGGGATAACCTGGCGATCCGCGGGTTCAACGCTCGCACCGATTTGTTTGTCGATGGGGTCCGTGATTTCGGGGGATATAGCCGCGACTCGTTCAACACCGAACAGGTGGAGGTAACCAGGGGGCCGTCATCGACCAATGCGGGCCGTGGCTCCACAGGTGGCTCGATCAACCTCTCCAGCAAGATGCCGCACCTGGACAATAGTTATGGATTGTTGCTCGGTGGCGGGACGGATCACTACCTGCGGACCGCGCTTGACTTGAACCGGGAAATTCCTGCGTTGAGCGGTACGGCGCTGCGCGTCAACGCGGTCTTTCACCAACAGGACACCGCGGATCGGGATTTTGCCAACCAGGAGCGCTGGGGCGTCGCACCATCG
>CAIQXC010000548.1 GCA_903875675.1 Akkermansiaceae bacterium | reverse complement strand
GCCTTCGGAATGCAGGACCGTTGCAAACATGTTCGGACTATCCTTCGGCGGCATCATCTGAGCATGCGTCTTGAACGGGATACGTGAGTTAGGCGTCAACTCGATGAGGTTGGTGCCAGGCTTCCAGGTGAAATCCTTGCCATCTTCATATTGCATCTTGAGATCCGGATGGGTGATCCTGAATTTCTCGCTGGGAATGAACAATAATTTGCCGGTGGCCAATGGCTTGCCTTCTTCCAGGATGAAGAGCACCGGCTCATTGTCACTCGCCACCGTGCGCCAGAGTGGATCTCCGAGCACCATTCCGGGGCCAGACCTCTCTAACTTCTCCGCCTTATCCGACGCTTCGTCGGCCATCGTCACCATCATGCTGCTACTGAAAATTCCCAGCGCCGCGCCTATCAATACTTTTTTCATGTGTTGCTATTTTTTCGTGTTTATTAGAATTCTTAAAAGCCAAAGTTGCTGTCATTAGGTCAAGTTTTCTTCTCTTGTGTCTTCTGTCTGAGGCGAAGCCTCGCTAGATCATATCACATGCTTTCAATCGAAATCTTCTCCCAGTATCCATTCTCGAAGTTCCAGCCGGGTGGCTTATTAAGAAGTTCCAACTGGACGCTCTTGCATTTGTACTCGGAGGGATCCACGGACACATCGAGCCATCCGTTGGTCGCGGTGTCTTTGCCAACCGCCTTGCAGAGTCGTTCCTTGGCATCATCAATGACGGCGATGCCGGTCAATAACTCGGCTTCGGTCTCGTTGGGGGTGAGAATCGAAACTTGTTTCAATAGCTTATCTGGCAGTGGCTGCGCGGGCGCCGGGTTGAGGATAACGGACACGCCATTTTTGATCGCAAGATTGGCGGCAGCCTGCACCGTATCTAACGGAGTTTCAAGTTGCATCACCAGCACGCCGGCCCCGGCGAATGCCGCTTTGGCTTTCCTCACATCGGCAGGTGATAGTTTGGAGTTGGCACCACCGGCGACCCCGATGCTGTTCTCGCCATCCTTGGCGACGAAAATGAGCGCCACACCCGACGGGTTGGACTTGTCACGCGTCACATGATCCACATTGATGCCGTCCTTGATGAAGCCAGTGACTGCCTGTTCGCCGAACATGTCCTGGCCAACCCGCGCAATGAACGTGACCTGCCCACCGGCACGCGCGGCACCGACGGCTTGATTGGCACCTTTGCCACCAGCCGCAGTGACGAAAGCACCGCCGAGAATCGTTTCGCCGGGCCGCGGGATACGCTCGAGCTTGATGATCATGTCGGTGTTGGAACTGCCGACGACGAGGATGTTGGGAGTTTTCATAATCTTGATCCAGTGAGGATCGCCAAACCAATCAGATAGAACAGAAGAGTCCCATCAACACACCCGCCACAACCGAGATCACAATGCCTTTCACCGGCGTCTTCGTGCCGCTGCTGGACAGGCGCTTGTAGGCGAGCGCGTCGAGGATGATGGCGACCATAATTGGTTCCTTTCATGGGTTATTTGTTATGGTATTATTTTGCAAATGCCTGCAATTCTGCGCAAGTGACTTTCTCCGGCAAAGGCAGCATATCTTCCGCATGCACGGCACCAAGGGGCATTGCCGGAATTGCCATCATCAGAGGAATATTCATGGGTTGATAGAGCCATCCACATTCCCCTGGCGGGACCGACTCTCACTGCCATCCATCAGCCCATTGCCACCACTGAGTGGGCGCAGAGGCAGCCAAACCTTGTAGTTTTTGCCGAGACTGCCTGCATCGGCAAACGAAATAAGCCGGATCGCCTGTGGCTTGCCACGCACCACGGCATTGAGGTGGAAAACTTGGGCATTTGGCCAACTCTTGATTGCATCAGGTGCCGCCTCGGGCGCAATCGCCAGCGCTGGCAAATCGGGATTGCCTATGCTAACCGCGTTGAGCTGGAATCCACTCGATCCTAGCAATTCATCATCTGCCGCCAACACCAACGGACCATACATGAAGGCAACCTTGCCCTCGTTCTTGTGATCGCCGACTACCATCCGTGGCTCCATCTTGAAATTCATTTCCACCTTGTCGCCCTTGGCCCAACTGCGTTTGATGGCGGCATAACCATCGCCGCCAATTTTAGCATCCACCGGTTTGCCATTGAGTTTCACCGTCGATTCACGACACCAAGCCGGAATGCGCGCCTTGAATGTGAAGGGGAGTTCCGACTCAGTATCCACCGTGATGATGACCTTTCCATCGCTGGGATAAATGGTTTCGGTGGTCAGAACGACCGGTTTTCCATCGCGCAACGTCAGTTTGGCCGTGCCGGGATCGTAGAGATTGACCACCACGCCGTCGGCATCGACGCTGGTGGCGAAGGTTGGAATGAGGGCCACTCCACGCGGTCCGCTGGAAAGACAGCAATGGCCGTCAATCGATCCTCGGTAGGGTTTCGTGCCTTCCATCTCCACATAATATCCCCATGCACTGCCGTCAGGCTTCTGCGCCCCGAACAACTGGTTGAGCACCACATGCTCGAGCTGCTCGGCAAAGCGCGCCTCACCGGTCAGCCGCAGCAGTTGCGCATTGAACTGGAGCCAGGTGACCGTCACGCAGGTCTCGCCCACGTTATTGACGTTGGGCAAATCGAAATTGTCATGGAAAATTTCACCGTAACTTGCGGCGCCGGTTATATATAGTCGATTGTCAACCATGTCCTTCCAGGCATTGAGACAGGCCTCCAGCAGCTTGGGGTCACCCGTGGTACGATACACCTCCAAGATGCCGTTGATGCAGGAGAGCATCTCGTAGGCCTTGCCGTTGCCGACCTTGTCCACCCGCTTCAGCTCCAGCAACCGCGAGACAATCTTCGGTCCGTTCGGATGCTCAAATGCCCGCAGCATGTACTTTGCAAAGTCCAGATAGCGAGCTTCCCCGGTCAATCGATACAACAGCACCATTGGCTCCAGCACGCTGCCAGGTGCCATGCCGACGTGATGGCCTGCGCTAATGATATCACGCTTGCCCGGTTCGTCGCCAAAGGTGCTGCAGAGCAGATCCGCAACCTTTCGGCAGGCCGGCAGCACATCCATATTGCCGGTGTAGCGGATATATGTAACAAGCCCTATCAGGTTGTATTTATGCGCCCAGACGTCCCAGTCGGTCCAGCGCTTGTCGTTGGTGTACGTTCCAAGGTAACCATCCTCGAGCTGGCATTTCACCAGTTCTGTGGCGGTGTAATCTAGTTTTTTCCGCAATTCCGGGTCGCCAGTGTTGACCCATGCCAAGGTAGCGGCATGCAGCCATTTGCCGACATGCTCACCATCCCACTCCTGCCCACCCGGACGTTTTCGATAACTGATCAGCAGGCGGTTAGAATCCATCTTCACCAAGCGGTTCTTCTCGTTGGCCTCCACCCGTGAGCCGATCCAACCCGTCAAATGCACCCGATCGGGCCGCTGGAAATCCTGCCGGTCGGCAATCGCGCAGGATACCTGATCCGGCACCGGCGTCGCTGCGTTCGTAAGCGGCGCGATGACTGCCGCCGCGCACATGAGTGTGATGATGTTCCTATTCATGGTATTTGTTTTACTCTTTTCCCTGCGGAATTCAGACTGAACTCAGCGAAGATGGCCGGATCAGCGGTACCCTTGACGGCAGCGCACGCCTCAACCAGATCGGATTTGACTCCGAGTGATAGCTTGATGCCTCGAATTCAATCAAGATACGAACACCCAGCAATCATATTATCGTCAAATAGTGATTTCTTTTGACAAAGATCGTCGATATTCTTAGGCTTTTCGCCGTCTGGGCTGTCTGCCCTGGTTGAATTTGCCTAATTTTCACCAACTTGATGCGAGCCACCCTCCGCAACCGGGATATTTTAGAACTGCTCGACGTGATTGGGGAGCTGAGCGTGCCGGAGGCCTGCGCACGGCTGTCGCTCTCGCCTGCCACCGCACGTCGTACCTTTGCAAAACTAGCCGCTGCCGGGCTGGCGGAAAAAGTCTGGGGTGGTTTGATGCGGCGAAATCCGGCCTCTGCTCCAGGCAATGACATGGTGCCTTGCAGCCTGCGGGACAAATGGAATGCCGAGGCCAAGGATGCGATTGCACGCCAAGCGGCCTTGTTGGTCGAGGATGGCGATGTCGTCGCCATTGACGGCGGAACCACCACCCTGCGCCTCTCGTCCTATCTGGCCAACCGCCCGATCCGCATTCTGACCAACTCGATTCTCATCGCACACCGGATCGAGCAGCTACGAAATGGCCCCAAAAGTGCCGAGGTGTTTTTGACCGGCGGGTTTGTTTATCCCGGCTCGGGCCTATTGGTGGGTCCGCAAGCTGCCGCCAATTTGCGCGACTACCACAGCCGCTGGGCCTTTCTCTCCGTCGGCGGCTTGGATCCGCAGGGCGCGACCAACACCAACCAACTTGTGGTCGAAAGCGAACGCGCCATGATTGAGCAAACTGAGAACGCGGTCCTCTTGGCGGACCATAGCAAGTGGGACCATCGCGACATGATCCGGCAATGCACATGGAGCGAAATCTTCTGCCTGATTACCGACCGGAAACCGGATGGCTGGATGCCGCCCATCGCAGCGGAAAATATCGTCATCGCCCCGCTTGCGAACCCTTGAGTCTGGCTGTTTCAGCCCACAGGCCGTGGGATACAGAAGTGCCGGTCCGGCACTTCAACCGCGAACTTAACACGGCGGGTGGGAAATTTGGAGTGC
>CAIQXC010000547.1 GCA_903875675.1 Akkermansiaceae bacterium | reverse complement strand
CTGCGGCGCTTGGCTGAACAACTCCGCGCAGCGCCCAAACGTCCTAAAAAGTTGTTCGTCCAGGTCGTTGCGGTCGGTCAGCACCACCAGCGTCGGGTTTTGCAAAGTCTCATCATGCACCAGCATCCCGGCGAAGAACGCCATCAGCAGGCTCTTGCCGGACCCCTGCGTGTGCCAGATCACCCCGGCCTTGCCGTCGCTCGTCAGTGCCTTGAGCACCTTCTTCAACGCCTTCTTGGCGGCATGGTATTGATGGTAACCCGCCGTCTTCTTGATGACCGAGCGCCCGTCATTCTCAAACACCGTAAAGTAGCGCAGCAGGTCCAGCAGCACGTCGCGGCGCAGCAGGCCGCGCACCAGTGTTTCCCAAGCCACCAGGCTTTTTGGGTCTACCAGGGTTTCCCCGTCCACCGTGCGCCACGCCATGTGCCGGTCCAGATCCGCCGAGATCGTGCCGTAGCGGGCGGCAAAGCCATCGCTCACCACGTTGATGAGGTTGGTGCGGAAAAGCGCCGGGATGTCCGCCTTGTAGGTCTGGATCTGGTGGTAGGCGGACACGATGTCCGCGTTCTTCGCCTCCGGGCCTTTGAGTTCCATCACCACCAGTGGCAGGCCGTTGAGGTAAATCAGAATGTCCGTCCGCCGCTTGCTCGCGCCCACGATGGTCATTTGGCTCACCGCCAGCCACTCGTTGCGGGCGTCCTGCCAATCGACCAATTGCGCCCGGTCGTGGATCGTCTCGCCGCCGCGTTGGTATTCCACCGGCACCCCGTCAACGAGCAGGCGGTGAATCCGCTGGTTCTCCTGGATCAACTCGGTGAAGCGCACGTCCAGCACCGCATTTGCCGCCGCCGCCACCGCTTCCGGCGGTAAGTCCGGGTTGATCTGCGCCACCGCTGCCTTCAAGCGTCCCGGCAACATTGCCCCGTGGTAGCTGTCGCGCTCGCCGGACGCGTCCGGGTCGAACACATCGCCGCCGTGACAGGTAAACCCCATCTGCGCGAGCAGGGTGAGGACCACGGATTCAAAACCGGATTCGAGGATCTTGGACATGGTTACTCGGGAATATAGGGTTCAACGCCCCACTCTTTCGCAATTGAGGAGAAGGATTCAATGAACGACATCAGATCGTCAGATGGCTGAACATGGACGTGGTGCAAACGCTCTCTATCCCGCACCGATCCATAGCCACAATAAAGGGTTTCCGGATGGAACTCCCAATCCACACGCAGACTAACCCTTTCCCCATACTCTTCGGGGATCGGGCGGAAGCAGCACGATTCCTTTGACATCGAGTGAGTGAATCCACCAAAAACCACCGGTCCTTCGATGTTGATTCCGTGGCAGTAGAGTCTGCCAAAGAAATCGACCGTGCATTGCATGGGATCCAACTCCCCAACCACCGAATCGGAGCAAAGCCGCAGAGATGCTTGAAGGAGGTCCTGATCTTCCAAGACTTCCATTATCAAGTTCTCGAAAGACAACCCCTTGCCCCGCAGATCCAAATACAGGTCGGATTTGAATCCATCGAGGTCCTCCGGGCTGAAATCTACTGGTCTCATAGGTGCAATTTGAAGTTCCTTCGGTTCCCTACCGACCTTCCGTCTTGGCGTCTTCAAGATCGTTCAGAGTGCGACCCTTGTGATCTCTCCAATCGACCCGCCCGTTGGCGCTCCGGCCCTGCACGACAGCGGCGGCGGTGGACGGTGAACCGAACACATAGTCTTGGGTGAACAGATAGTTTTCGCCTGCCAACTTCAGCACACCGTTTTGAATTAACGCCGCCCGCATGCTTCGGACTGCCGCCGGGCAGGATGCCACCTCGTCCACCACGGCCCTGCTTCCTTCGATCACGATAAACCCCTCGGTGGTGGGCAGGCCCTTCGCCACCACGCCCTTCGCGTCGATCTGCATTGCCTTCTTCGTGACGGCCGCAGAGGCTGGGGTGAACACACTCAATCCCAGAAGCGGCAGACATAGTTGGATCTCGGCGAGGAAGCCCTCGGCGTCCGCTGCTTCCGCCTCCGCCAGCGATGGCAGGGCGGGCACGTTGCCATTGTCCAACACGCAACGCTTGGCTTTGGTTGCCAACTCCACGAGCCGGGATTCAAGATACTGGACATGGGCTTTGTTCAGGTTTTCGTCCTTGCTGGTGAAGGCGATCGCGCTGATCCAGAAATCCTTCTTGGAGGCATGTTGGTCGAGTCTTGGCCCGACCGGGTCGCCCTCGCCAATGTAAATGCGAGGCAGGCCGGACTCATCGGGCGGTCCGATCAGGAGGTAGATTCCCGCCCGCTTCAACTCGCGGCGGCTGCGGGCATCGGCATAGGTGGTGCGCGGAATCACCAAGCCCGCTCCGGTCCAGTTCGATTTCTCAATCGTCCGGAGTCCTGCGGGATCGCCGCCGGGAAGAAAGATGCGGATAGAATACGGATGGCTCATGTGGATGCGGCGATGAATTCTTTTGCTGCCGAAACACTCACCTCCCCGCTCAGCAACTTCGGCAGCAGCGTGTCGCGCAGCGTGGCGAGGTCGCGGGATTCGTGGATGTTAGAGTGCGCGGTGTCGAACATCGGCTTGACGGCATTCGTGAAAGACTTGATCAACGGTATCGGAGGCACAATGATCTGCATTTGCAGGAAACTCTCAGGACTGATCCGCTGGTGGCTGCCAGTGGTTCCAGAAACCAAGGTGTCATAGATGCTCGCGAAGTATGGGTTCGTGAAAAGAGAGAAAAGATATTCACGGGTGGCTCCAGAGATTGCCCGGGCCACCATGAATTCAGTTGAACAGACGGAACGCCGCGATGCGTGCAAATCGGGCAGCCACACCCGTGGAATGTGCGGATTGAGTTTCGACAGTAGGACAGCGTCCGATTCCACGAGAAACTTGTTGCTCATGATCGAATCGCCGTTTTCCAGTTTAGGAACCCGGCCATCGTCAAATGCCGGAAGGCTGTAGTGGTCAAAAAGTTCGGATGGATAGTTGCCTGGATTGACGGCGACCCGCCCGAGAGAAGCGAAGTCACTCACCTTGCCAACCTCCCACCCCTTCGGGATCTGTCCGAGTTCCGAGTCTTGGAAGTGATCCGGGAACCGCGCGGCGGTGGCGGCGTCCATGCCTGCGGGTGGGCGGCCTTCGAGCTTGGCGCGGACGGGATCAAAGTCCACGAACCAACTCTTGAAGAGCGCCCGCGCCATCTCCTCCAGCGTCTCGTTGATCTCACGGTTCACCTCGATCATGTCGTCTAGCGCGCCAAGGACGTGGGCGATGGCGCGTTGCTCTTTGGGATCATCCGTAATTAAGATTGGAAAGTCGCGGAGTGCCCCAAGTGGAATATATTGCTGCGTTGTACCTCGTGAGTGCGCGAGGATACTTTGCTGAGCATCTTTGCTACGGAGATAATAGTATAGCCATTTTCCATCCGACTCGCATTTGGTTTTAAATAAGCCAATGTTCTTAATCGCAAAATCAGGTTCCTCCTTGATGAGGCATGGTTCGCCGACGGTGCCAATCATCGAGATCAGAACATCCCACCGGTCTACTTTACTGCGCTTATTGATGGCCACATAATCAACCTCGGAAATCAGGTAAGCTTGGGAAAGATCAAGCCTTCCTGTTGTTAGGTGACGTGAGGTGACAAGGCGGCGTCCTGACTCCACAGGCTTTGGAGAATCATGCGTTCCGTCGCGAACTGACGCGCAGAACTTTGAAGCTGCAATATATCGCCTTTCACCCGCCATACCCCATCCCCTCCAAGTTGGCGTTCACCATCTTCTCCAGCACTGGCCGCTTGGCAAACCGTTGGTGCAATTCGGCGGCGAGGCGCGGCATCTTTAGGATCGAAGTCATGTCGCTGGATAGATGAGGATGCCCACCCGCTTGATGTGTTCCAAAAGCGGGAGGTATTGGATGTGGGCCAGAGGTTGCACTTCAAACCGGTAAGGAAGCGGCAAGTCGTCCAACTCGGAGGCAATTGCCTCGGCGCGGAGTGGCTCCACGTCGCCTGCAACCACGAGATCCACATCGGAGCGGTCGCTGTGGGTGCCCTTGGCGCGTGAGCCGAAAAGCGTGGCGCTCGTCACCTCGGGATGCTGCCGGAAGACAGAACGCACCATGTCGAGTTCCGCAGGTTGGAGGGTTGGTGTGTTCATTGCATCGCCTCCCCTTGCATGAAGTCGTGGAGATGCTCGATGCCGGCGAGATAACGAGTGTGAATGGCCTCCACAGCTTTCTCAAAAACCAGCGGGCTATAAGTGTGTGAGAGAAGATTGCGGTGATCAAGCATGTCGATCCAGACCTGTCCATCGTCGAGGATTTTGGCCGCATAAGCGTCTTTCAACACCTGGCGCGGCGTTACTGTGGCAAACACGAAGCCGCCCTCTTCGAGGTAGTCTTTCAAGGTCTTCCAAGCGAGTTCGAAGCAGTATTCGAATCGCTGAATCACACCTTCCTTCTCCAATGGATTGAGGGCGTCGGGACCGTTCGTCATCGCATCGCGAAGCAAAACGAAAGCTCGGTCGAAGTTTTGAAAGCGCTGTTTCCAGCGAATGTCGGGATTTGGATTCATGGCGTGTGGTTTTGACTCATGTCAACTTCAAGGTTTACATTTTTTCAGCAGGGAACCAGATCGGACCTGATTTTCCCGGATTCAGCGGCCATAGCCCATGCCCTCCAGGTTCTTGTTCACCTTCTTTTCCAGCACCGCCCGCTTGGCAAACCGCTCGCGCAGGGCGGCGGCAAGGCGCGGCATCTTGTCCTCAAACGCTTCATCATCTTCCTCCACATCCTCCGCGCCGACGTAGCGGCCGGGGGTGAGGACGTGACCGTGGGCGCGGATTTCCTCGATGCTGGCGGATTTGCAAAAGCCGGACACATCCTCGTAGCCCTTGCCCTCGCGCCAGGCGTGGTAGGTGTCGGAAAGCTTGGCGATGTCCTCGGGGGATAGGTTTTTGTTAGTCCGGTTAACCATGTAGCCCAGCTTGCGGGCATCGAGAAACAGCACCTCGCCGCGACGGTCGCGGAGTTTGCGTGTCCCGTGTTTCCCGCCGCGCTTGTCCTTGGCCATGATCCAGACGCAGACCGGGATCTGGGTGCCGAAGAAAAGTTGGCCGGGCATCGCCACCATACAATCCACGGCATCACACTCGACCATTGCCCGGCGGATGTCGCCCTCGCCGCCGCTGTTGGAACTCATCGAGCCATTGGCGAGGATCACCGCCGCGTAGCCCGTGGGTGAGAGGTGGTGGTAGATGTGCTGGAGCCAGGCGTAGTTGGCATTGCCGAGCGGGGGCGCGCCGAATTTCCAGCGGGCGTCATCGCGCAGGAACTCGCCGCCCCACTCCTTGATATTGAAGGGCGGGTTGGCGAGGATGAAATCGAAGCGCAGGTCCGGGAAGGCGTCCTTGAGCAGGGTGCCCTCGTTGTTCCAGCGAAGGTCGCCGGTGATGCCCCGGATCGCCAGGTTCATGCGGGCGAGGCGGTAGGTTTCCGGGTT
>CAIQXC010000546.1 GCA_903875675.1 Akkermansiaceae bacterium | reverse complement strand
CGAACGGGTGACAAACGCATCTGAAAATACGGGGCCGCCGGTGCGCACCGGCGGCCCCTGGGATCCCGGAGAAAAACCCATTAACTCCGGAAAGGGTTGGGGCTCGCATGCGAGCCGATTGTGGATAGTGGATGGTGGATGGTGGATCGGCGCGTCTGCTCGATCCCCAATCTTCCTCCTCAGTTAGGCGTCACCACCAGGCGGACGAAGCTCTTGCCTCCAGGTGCGCCCGGGGGCAGGGTGAAAACCAGATTGCCATCCCCATTGCGGGTGGGCTGCGTAACGGCAGGCGTCCACGTGCCGAGGTCGGTCGAGGTTTCAACCACAAAGGTGCCGCTGAAGGTGGCACTCATCGGCCAGGTCACCGTGTTGGTGCTCGGGTTCAGACTGGGATTGGTGGCCGGACCGGTCACGCCCATGAAATAGGCGATGCCGTTTGGCACCCCTTCATTGTTGTAGTCTTCACTCGGGGTTTGGCCGGGCGCGTTGGTGAGAGCCCAGTCGGCGAAGGAACCAGGCGTTGGCCCGCCCCCGGTCGACACGCTGACATTGCTGACCTTGTCGATCCAAGCATTGACGCCATGGCCGGTGGTGCCATAAAACCCAAGAGTCAAGTTGCCTGAATTGGTGATCGTCTGGGTCATCGTTGTGAGCTGCCAGGCACCGGCGGCCAACGTGGATGTGTCGAACGGCATGGTGTATTTCGTCCCGTCGACATCGAAGTAAGCAACCCCGGTTCCACCAACCGCGCCCAATTGCCTTCCGCTTTGGAAGGTCAGCGTCAGCGTGTCACCGGCTGTAACGCTTACGCCCAGGTTCTGAGTGAGCGGAGCTGTAATCGGACAGTCATCCTCGTTGATCAGCCCGACCCAAAGTCCGTCAGGGGCACTGGTGAAAACGCCTCCATCCACTGCTTTAATTTGCTGCCAAGCCGACGGAGAGCCTGTGATGCTCCACGAGCTTCCGAACGATGCCCATGGACCACCAAGCAGGGTGCCCGGCGTCTCGAAGCTCCCGTTGCTCACGAGTATGTCTGAGGTGATGGTGATCGCCATGGTGGCATCCGCGCTGAAGTCAATCCCATCGCTCACCTGGTACTTGAACGAGTCGGCCCCGTTGTAGTCCGTGACCGGCGTGTAGGTGAGTGTGCCGATACTGGCCACGGGAATGTCAGCACTCGGGGCTGAGGTGATGGGCGTCCCGTTCAGCGTCAGCGTGCCGGCCGGGAGTGAGGTCACCTTGATCGCTTGCAACGTGTCGCCTACATCGCCGTCCGCGAAGGGGAAGTTTGCCGCCGCGAACGTCTTGACGGTGTTTGTATGCAGGATCACCGAGCTACCGGTGGAGGTGGGCACTTGGTTGACTGTGATCGTGAGCTCCATGATCGCCGCGCTCGTGCTCAAGGCTGTCCCATCGCCCACCTTGAAATCGAACGAGTCGGATCCGCTGTAGTCCGTGACCGGCGTGTAGGTGAGGGTGCCGATACTGGCCACTGGAATCGTAAGCGGCAGATCACCACTCGAGACGGTGGCCAGGCCATACTTGAGCGTGCCACCATTGACCGGGAGCGAGGTCACCTCGATCGCTTGCAACGTGTCTCCGGTATCGACATCCGAGAACTGGAAGTTTGCCGCCGCGAACGTCTTGACGGTGTTTGACTTCATGCTCACCGAACCGCCGGTGGAGGTGGGAGGATGGTTCACATGCGACACATTCACCGTCATCACCGCGTCGGCGACGCTCCATAGGTCGTTCTCACTCTCGACTTTGATCCCAATTGTCGTATAAGGCGTTCCGTAGCCATACAACGCCGACTGGTAGGTCAGGGTGCCGATGTCGGCCACCGCAACATCAAGCGGCAGATCACCGATTAAAACGGTGTTTGTGTTATGCTTCAGTGTGCCTTTATCCGGGAGCGACGTGATCCTCACGGCCTTGAGCGGGCTTGGGGGGGCATTCGGATCCGCGTAGCCAAAATTGTCTACGGTCAGCACAATTTCCGTGTCCTCCACCGCGTTCAACGTGGCATTGGTTGAGGTCGGCTCACCGTTAGGCGGTGGCGCGGACGTTACGGTGACATCGCTGATGTTGTCGAGCCATAGCCTGCCGCTCACGTGCGTGAATTTAACGCTAAGATTGCCCGAGACCCCAATGGTCTTGGTCAACGTATAGGGCACCCAGGTGCCATTATTCTGGGGATTGATAAAGTTCTGGCTGTACTCTGTGGCGCCGACCGTGAATGTGGCAGTCATCTCCCCCGGAGCGGTGTCACTCATCACGTGAAATGTCACCGCAAGGGTGTCTCCAACGGTGACGGTGGTACCCAGATTCTGTTTTACCCAACCCCCGCCATCATTGAGGTTCATGATCCAAGGGCCAGGCTGGGCGGTGCCTACCATGGCTGCTTGTGACAGGCGACCGTAATTGCCAGTGGATGTAGTCCACGGGGCGCCGACAAATGCCCAACCACCAGCGGTCCAGTCGGCGATTGTATTATTATTTGGATTGTGGGGCGTTGGGTCCTCGAAGCCCCCGTTCTGCACGGGAATGATGAGTGACGCCGAGGTGATCGCTGAGCTGAGGCCGATGGCGGCGATTACCAAGCCGCAAGCCAGCGGCGTCCGGCGGATGTTACCTGTTGGGGTGGATTTGGTGGTGTATTTCATGGTGTTTTTTTCGGTTTTTGGTGATCCCGGTAAGGGGGGTGAATTAGAGTGGTATGGCTGGTTTTCGGTTCTTTGTTGCTGGCGTTTTGATGCCGCCAGCCGGAATGACGGTCTAATTTGACGGGGCGGCGGCGAAGTCACAATGAGGTAAAACGGGTGACAAACGGGTGACAAACGGGGCCGGGGGAGGTTGTCGGTTGTCAGTTGTCAGTCGAGCTTGCACCCCTCTCTGCCGCAATCACGGACAACGAATCACGGACAACGAATCACGGACAACGGACCACTCAGCCTCTTCAGTTGGGCGTCACCACCAGACGGACGAAGATCTTGCCCGCGCCGGGTGGCAGGGTGTAGGAAACCGAGCCGGCGGTGTTGCTGAGATTCGGATCGTTAGCGGCGACAGGCGTCCAAGTCACGAGATCCGTCGAGGTTTTGACGACGAACTGGTTGCCGTAGGCGGAACTCGGGATATTGCCGCCATTGGTCCAGGTGACCTTCCGCCCCGCGTCCTGAACCGGGTTGGTGGCGGGACCGATCACGCCCGTGAAATAGGCGGTGCCGTTTGGCACTCCGTCATTGTTAGAATCGCCGCTCACGCCGCCGGTCAATCCGTTGGCGGTGGCCCAGCCGGCGTAGGATGCGGGAACTGGAGCAGCCATCACGCTGACATTGCCGATGTTGTCGAGCCCGCCCGCCCTGCCGCTCACGTTGCTGAATCGAAGGCTGAGATTGCCCGTAACCCCGGTCGGAATGGTCTGATTCAACGTCAGAGGCACCCAGGCGCCCGCCGTCTGGGTGCTCGTATCAAAGGATTGGCCATACTCTGTGGAGCCGACCAGGAATGAGGCCTGCAATAGCCCCGAGCCATATTGATCTCTCATCACTTGGAATGTCACCGCAAGGGAGTCTCCCGCGTTGACGGAGGTGTGCAGATCCTGAGTCATTACATTTACCGTCATCACGGCGAAGTCGCTCCACAGGCCGTTCGCATTCCCGACCTTGATCCCGACCGTCGTGTAAGAAGTGCCATTGCCATGCAACGCCGCCTGGTACGTCAGGCTGCCGATGTTGGCCGCGGCAACTGTTAGCGGCACACTCGTCACGGCGGTTCCGTTATAATTCAAGGTGCCAAGTGCCGGGAGCGAGGCGATCTGCACCGCAGCCAGCGCGACCGAACCCGGATCGGTGTAACCGAAATCGCCTGCGGCCAGCGCCGTGGCCGTGTCCTCCAAAGATGTTAAAACGGCATTGGTCGAGGTCGGCGCGTTCGGGTTGGCGGCATCCGTGGTGAAATTCAGAACATTGGTGGCCCACACTTGTTTGCCTGATTTCGCGGCGCTGAATGTGTAATAATAAGTCGTCGCCTCACCCAACCCCGTTGCCGTGTAACTGAGGTTCACCGGATCCCCGCCGTCCCAGGTGCCGACCACTGCCGAATGCTGCCAATTCGCCACGGTCGATCCGCCGTTGACCGTGCCCCAGCAGGCGGTGATTGTATAACTTCCCCAGGCCGGGGAAAAGGTCGCGTTCAAATCAGCCGATGTCTGATGTACCGGCGTGGCCGCACTATTAGTCAGCGCGACGGCATTGCTGACGACAAATGGCTGGGGAATGGAGGTCCGTTCATTGCCCGCCGCGTCACGGGCGATCGCCGTGACGCCCCTGCCGCCCCAGGGACGGACTGCGGAAACCGAGGTGGATCCGCCATTGGTGACGGTTCCCAGCTTGACGGCGCCATCATACACATCCGCGCTCACCCACCCCGGAAACGCCGCCGAATCCACCGCCACATTGAACTGGATCATTTGGCCGGTGGCATAGACCGGGGCAATGCCCGAGACGCTCACGGGCGTCACACTGACAGCCGGGGCGGTGTTAGCCGGACCATAGGTGGCGAATCCCCGATAGAGATTGGCGACATCCGCATCCATCAGCCAGCAGGCACTTGTTTTGGTGCCCGGATAATCCGCATAGGCGTAAACAGAACCGGACAAACCGTTGCTTTCCGTCGGTTCGGTCGCCAACCAGCCGCTGGTCTCAGGCAGATCCAGCAGCGTCACCGGACCGGTCAGCGGCGTCGCCCCGGCAGGGTAACGCGCCCGGATCGCATGATCAAAAAAGGTAAAGAACACGCCGTCCACATTGCCCTCGGCATGCGGGGTATTCCACTCAAAGGCATCGGCCCACAGCGCTCCCAAGGGACGGTTGCTCTCGAAATTGTTTTTGACCGCCGTGCGGCCTCCCACACCATCGAGCTGACCGGCCACGCCAATGCTCGGTGTCTTCAGCGCGGCCGCAGCCAAAGGGTTTTGGATATAATACGCGCCCTTGTTCGTGATAAAGGCAATCACTCGCTCCGGGATCTTGGTATTAATTCCGTATGCGACCTGCCCGCCACCCGACCACCCGCCGAGAACAAATGGCAGATTGGTGACTTCAGGATGTCCGCTGGCGGTCGCATACCACGCGAGATCCCCCAGCAGAACCGGCACTTCCGTATCCACACTAGTAGTGCCATTACCATAACAAACGTAACCATGAGTGCCCATCAAGGCAAAACCATGCGCACGAGCGAATGCCTGCCAGTCTGTCTCGGCGGTCCTACCGCGCTGATCTCCGCCGGCACCGTTAGCGAGAACAATAACGCCCCTGATGACGGTCACATCATTGGGAATCCACAATCGGGTGTCGTGGGCATAAGCAGTGTAGCTGGGATCTCCGCCAAAGCCAGACTGAGTGATGTCTATTGGCGTCGACGGCGCGTCATAATACGTCCCCTGGGCGCGGGCCATTCCGCACAAAAACAGAAGCACTAGGGCTATCAGCCTGACCATGACAAATGCGCAATGCCGTGTTTTCAGATGATTCTTCTACGGTTTAGGAATGGTGACGATTTCCACCTGATGGGGCTGCATGACGAGCGTCTTCCTGATCGCATCGAAGTATTGCGGCATTTTGGCCAGGCGTTCCTTGAATGCCGCCGCGCGTTTGGTCTCGATATATTCCTTCTTGATGTCGAGGAAGTCCGGGATGTTGATGTCCGCGAGCAGGACTCCCCGGAAAATCTGCCCGTGATAGTAGTTGTCCTTGGCCTGAATGGCATCCCAAACGGTTTTGATCTGGTCGGCGACCGGGCCACTGGCCAGCACGGCGGCGGCGAGATTGACGCCGGTGTTGAGCTCGACATTGGAGTGCTCTGCGACTTTCGTTCCGCCGAGCCGGATCTCATACTGGCCGGGCTTCAAGCCGGTGACTTTCAGACGGTAATCGTTAAGCTCCTCCAGGATGGGCGCCCATTGCCGCATGGGTTTCGCCTCTGCTGGGAAAAACGGCAGGGCGGCATCCAATTGCTTGAATTCGATCTTGCCATCCGCTGCCACTTTAACGCCATCGATTTTGCAGTTCTGGGAGTTCACGACCTTGCCGGAAACCGCGTTGATTTCGGCTGAGACGACGAGCGACGGGAAGTTCATGCCCTTGAGGATGGCCCAGGCCATCAGGGCCTGTCCGGGCGGGCCGGGGTGGACAGCGTCGCCGCCGCCGATGCGGTTTTTGGGATCCGCGGCGCGAGCCTTGTCCATGGCGGTAATGAATGGATGAAACTGATCGATGAAGGGCGCGTTGCCGTTAGTGGCGGCGATCTGTTTGACGCCCGCCGAATATTTTTCCAGGGTTTTATTGTAGCCCTTGATTGCCGGGCCGGCCGCCTCCTCCTCTTTCGGGCTGGGCGTGACCCAGGCAACACGAACGTTCGCGGCTTTGGCCTGATTGGCGATCCCCTGCAGTCCACCCATGTAGGTCTTGAAGCCAGCCTCTTCAAATGGGGCGTACCCGCCGTCGTTCATCCCGAAGTCAACCGTCATTGCGGTCGGGCTGTTAGGAATCACGTCGCGGGTGAAACGGCTGTTGCCACCGGTTGAGCGGTCGCCGCTAATGCCGACGTTCACGAATGTGATATTCCAGGCCGGGAAGCGGGTGAGGGTCCAGGCCTCGACATAGCGGCTGTACAGATATTGTTCGGTGATGCTGTCGCCCATCATCACGACCTTGTCGTCGTTCTTCAGGAAAAATTCGGCAGCGGTGCAGGGCAACGCGGTTAGCAACAGGCTGATGGCAGTGGTGGTGG
>CAIQXC010000545.1 GCA_903875675.1 Akkermansiaceae bacterium | reverse complement strand
GGCGACAACATCCAACACTTCCGCGAGTTGCCGAAGTTCGGCCACCTGGGCTACGGCCAACCCATCTTCAAACAGTACAACCCGGTGACCGGTATGTACGAGTATTATAGTATAGCGGGCATTTCCCCGGTGACGGTCCAGCGCGTCAATGACACCTTGCAAATCGGCCTGAGCGGCACTTACACCGATCAAGTGGTGGTCAAGGCGCTGCCGGCCGGAATCACCGGCAAGGAGCGGCCCCAGGTGAACGTGCATGATGACGGCGTCGTGGCCGGGGTGCATGGCTACACGGTGAAGGGCAATGGAACGGATGGCAGCCTGGAGATTTTCAACTGCGAGCGGGTCAGCCTCTTCAAACTCGTCTGGCGGGACGGGTTGATTACCGACTCAATCGTCAATCACGATGACGGCGCTGGCGACACCGTCTTGCGCCTACGCACCTGCGCCGAGGGCTTGTCGAGCTTCAGCACATTGCCGTGAAACAGATGATCCTCATTTCCGACCCGCACGGCCTCCCGTTGCGCGGGCTGGCCCCGGCCACCGCCGCCGAGACGGTGACGATCTGCCCGCATGACAAGCCCCAGCCCCATGCCCGCAGCGTCACCTTTCCCGATGCCTGGCTGCCCGACTTCGACCCCTCCATGCCCTACGGCCGCAAATGCTGGTGGGTGTGCGACCGCATATTCGCCGCCGCCGTGAGCCAACTTTCCCTCGATGCGGACTTCTTCTGGTGCGTGGAGTCAGACGTGGCCGCCAAACCGCTGACCTGGCAGCGACTCATCGCCGCCGGGACCACCCGCGCCCTCGATGGCATCCACGTCCACCTGACCCAGCGCGAGGCCGACCACTTCTGGTTCACTCACCCGACCACACCTGCCTGGGCCACCCATACCTGCCTCGGGGCCGTGCATCGCTTCAGCCGCCGCGCCTTGCAGTGGATCGCGGCTGGCGCAGAGGCCAACCGCAACGTCTTCTGCGAGATCCACGCACCGTCCACCATCCACCGCAACGGCGGCTCCACCGGCGACCTGCACCAACTCGGCCGCTTCTACAACAACCAGTGCATGCAGGGCTCAGAACCCATGCTCGCCATCAATACCAGCCTGCTCTGCCACCCGCTCAAGAACAATTCCATCGAACCTTCAGTGGGGGAGGTATTTAGCCATCGGTGATAATCACCCCTCATTAGCCGGAATATCCAGAAAACGGAATGCCCCAGAAATCTCCTCATTTCATTAGGCTACCCAAATCATCAACCATCGGTTACAAACACAGAATCCATTGGTTTCCAGCCTATTAGACAACGCCCCAACTATTAGACTCGACAAAACCCTGATTTTGGGCCAGTTTCAAGCCCGTACTAATTACACTGTTCGGTCACAGAAATGAAGAAGAAGATCAAAGTGGCGTTGGTGGTTGCGGCAATTCTCGCGGTGCTGGCGTTAGTGGTCTCGCTCTTTGCTCCATTGATTGAATTGCACGAAAGAAATTGCATATATTGTGGAGGTGAGTCAAATACCACCCGCCTTCTGGGGGTAAAGGTATGGCAGTCCAAGCGAAGCTGCTCATTTCATGAAGGGCTCACCATGCCGGACCATACTCATAAAATGACTGACACATGCGGGTCTCGTATATGGGTATTCAGGTCTGACGAGCACTGGGATACATTTGGCTGGGCAGCACGGCCATTTCAGGAGGCGCTCGTTGCTGGAGTAACAGCCTACCCGGAGCGCAAGGCAGCGATTCTAAAAGGATATTTGGAGGTTGATCCATCAGACAATGTTTCGCAGAATCGCTTCATCAAAGCCAACCGAATCAAAGAGACCGAACAAGACATCGCACCGAATGACCGTTAAACCCCACATTAGCAACTCCAACCACGGATCTGCCGCCGGGCATCGGTGGATATAGACGTTCTGCAGAGAAGAATGATGATTGAATGATACCCAGAAGATATATTTGTGTCTTCTGAGGTCCCGACTATATCCGGCATCAACTTGCTTCTGGTCTTCGATCATTCCAGCCCCGAGAGCGAATGAATTTGGTCT
This sequence comes from Akkermansiaceae bacterium, assembly GCA_903875675.1. Classification (GTDB taxonomy): domain Bacteria; phylum Verrucomicrobiota; class Verrucomicrobiia; order Verrucomicrobiales; family Akkermansiaceae; genus Luteolibacter. The sequence continues at coordinate 3,533 of CAIQXC010000545.1, read as the reverse complement.
CGGCGATACAGGCAGCCATCCGCGAGAGGCTGACGGGGCCAATACGGTACATGCGGGACTCTGACCGGCGAGATGAAATTGAAGATCTCCGGTTTGCGGCGTTGAGCATGAGCGATTCCGACTTGCCTGGGATCGCAGCACGGTTTCCGAGCGAGATCAACGTGAATATCCCCCGCTAGGTCCAATCAGATTCCTCTGGACATCCCGGTGGGTTTTCGTAGCTTCCGGCTCGTTCTCCTTCGTTGCAGGCTACCGCAGGCAGAACAAGTCGTGGATGCCAAGCCGCTGGAGCCTATCCTTTCACCAACCAACTTCACCTCAACATCGCGGCTGGTATCACAGCAAACGTTCTGCTAAGAAATGATGAAGCGTAAAATTCCTCGACTCTTGATCTGGACTGGAATTCCATTTGCCGTTGCTGGTGCGATTCTTGCGACACGCCTCGTTGTTGAGCAAACAATAATGTCCTGGCGAGGTGGCCCTCAATTGATTGGAGGCTCGCAGAATAGCTTAGCGGATGTGGGATTGATTCTCTTGGTTCTTGCTGGCTTGCTCTGGGTGCTGGTTTTTGCGATTTATGCAGTCCTCAGACGGACGCTTGGTGGCCGTCTTGGAGTGTCCGTGATAGCCATCTATTTGGTATCAGTTGCGATTTGCCGGGTTCCGTATGCGACTTGGCAGCGCATATTTGCTGATCGCATTGCCGCCGGTGGACACGCCGGTGGCTTCATGACACGAGCGGCTGCATACGGCGATGTCGAAACACTCAGGGCATTAATCGACGCAGGAGTAGGTGTTGATACTCTTATCGAGAGCGGATCCTCCGCACTTTGCTGTGCGGCAGAAGAGGGACAGCTAGAGGCAGCCGAATACCTTCTTGCGAGAGGCGCCGACATTAATGGGGCAGACGGTTGTTCACCCCTTGCACATGCCGAATCCTACGAGATCCGAAGGAAGAAGGAAGTTGCGCAGCTTTTGCGCACTCGTGGTGCCCATCAGGCAGAACAAGCCGTGCCATCCGACGGGCATAAGCCCTCAAGTCGCGTTCCATCGGATGGCTCAACCGCGCCCGCGGATGCACATTGATGTTCTGCCAAGACAAGATAAGATGAAGATACTCGCAGCATTGCAACTTGGCCTTCTTTGTGCATCGCTTGACCTCCTAGCCGATGCTGGCATTGAAGCGTTTTACGATCACACGCCAGAAGTTGAGCGCCCTGGGTACTTTCTGGTTCTTGATGCAGTCACTCCAGTCACGTGGTGGGCATCGTGGATGGTCGGTGCGCTTGCAGCCCTTACGTGGGGTGCCGGTCGCAGCAATAATCTTTCAACGGGATGCCACCTTGCAGTCGCCGTTGTGGCACTCCAACTATCCATCGTCACCCTAATTGCCTTGTCAGCCGTTTTAAGAAATCTAGTCTATATGAACGGCTCAAGGGATGTGCCGACCTATCGAATCGGAGTGAACGTCCTGATTTTCATGGGACTATCCATTGCCAGCTGGAGATCAATCGTAACGAAATCCAAGGCAGAACAAATCATGGATGCCAACCTTCCAATTGCCCCTCAACCACCCAGCAACTCCACCCAATAGCGCGGTGGCATCACATTACGCGTTCGCTCTGAATAGAAGACAATCACCATGACCGACGAAGAACGCATCGAAGTTGAGATCTCGATCTATCAGGAGGAGATAGAGCGGAAGTGGACCGATGGAGGCGGCAGAGGAGAGAGCGGCGCATATCCGGGATTGTCTCCAGCCGAAAGTCTGTTCGTAGACATGTGGTATTTCTGGCAAGCGTGCCTAGTGAACTCCGGTGATATTGCGGGCTATTTCGAGTATATGGATGAGCATCAATCCGATTTTATGACACTAGGGGCGAGTGGGTGCTTGGAAGCGATTGAAGGCCTACGCCCGCATTTTGAGCGGGCAGTTGCCGATGGAAAGATCAAGGAATGGCACGATGGTTGGCGATCCCGCCCGTCTGATATCGTCGCAGCGGAGGACTTGGTATTTAAGGAAGATTTCCCTGCATTGTTGCTGGCTTTTGCGAAGAATAACCTTAATCGCCCTGATCACCCAGAATGAGCGAACAAGTCGGGGCGGCCGACCCGCTATCTTGCGGTAGTTCAGTTGAGTCCATGAACGTAGGGTGGTTGAGGGGCGAAGAAGGCGATGGCGTGGAGGATTTCGGCGGAGAGCAGGGAGAAGAGTTCGGCGTCGCCGTGGAGGATGAAGGGTTGGTGGGGCGTGCGGACCAGCTCTGCGGCGACATCGCCGGAAGCGGTGTAGAGGCGGATGGTCCAGGCGACGGGATGTGGCCAGGGGGCTGGTATGGACGCTGGGGAAACTTCGGGCAATATGGATTCGGGCATGGGTGTGGGTGTGGGGATTAGATATGTGTTTTGCGTTCAGTGGGAGAGACGAAGAATCGACGGTGGCGGCCCTTGCCGGTGTGGTGGAAGCGCACGGTCACGGGGCGGTTGCTCACGGGATCGGTGATTTGGAAGACGGTGCCGCGCAGGGTGCCGTAGCGCATGAGCAAGTGGCCCATGCGGGAATTGCAGGCGGAATCGAGGCGCAGGGTAGCGACGGTGTCCCAGCCTTCGCGCAGGGGGTAGTGTTCCTCTCGGCCCCGCATGTTCCACGGGAACAGGCCCTCTTCCCAGCAGGTGTGGATGACTTGTAGTAACCTTCGGAGCTGACCATGTGAGTGAGCGGCGGGCGGGCGGGATCGGGCGGCTGGGGCAGCAGCGGGCCTGTATGGATGTAGGTGCCGGAAGAAGGTTCGTAGCCGGGCGTGCAGAGGATCAATTGGTCTTGGTTATTCATGAGGGGGACTGGCGAGGGATAGATGCGGTTGATGGGCGGCAGGGCTTCGCGGAATTCCAGGGAGTTGAGGCAGTGCTTGGCTACCTGCTCGGTCATGTCGGCGAATTGGTGGACGGGCTCCCCGTCCTTGTCGGTGCGGGTGCGATAGGGGGCGAAAAATTGGGTGGCCCAACTGACGAAGGTGGTGGGCATCATTTCGCCCAACTCATTGAAGGCGACGTTGTAGGGGCGCTTGCCGCGCCGGTAGAGGCACTTGCCCACGAGGGCTTGGCCGACATGGGTATTGAACTCCCGTTGGAGTTGTCCACCGCTGCCAGGCAAATGGATTTTGGGAACCTTGCCATAGCGGATGGTGGCGGGGCCGGTAACCTTTTCCAGGACTGGGATCTTTTCGGTAGGGACGGACATGAGGAGGAGGATGCATGGACAGGCAAAATGCGCGGCGTGTTATGCGCCGGGATGAGTGCGGAATGCGTGAAGGGCGTCGTTCAGGGCAGTGAGCAAGTCGGGCGGCACGCCGGTCTTGTCCCAGTGGCGCACCCAGACGATCGGCGGGCGGCGACCCTTGGGGCGGGAGCGATCCGATAGAATGTGGGCGGCGGCAGCACCAAGCGGAGCGGGATCGGTGCGGTGACGGCGGCACCATTGGACAAAGGTGAGGCCGGGCGGGCGGCTGGCCTTGGCAGTGGGTAAGCGGGGC
>CAIQXC010000544.1 GCA_903875675.1 Akkermansiaceae bacterium | reverse complement strand
CTCAGCCGCGAGTCCCACGAAGTGAAAGGCGCAAGCCTGACATGCGGGCACTCATCGACTGGCGAGCCGGATGCGGGAAATCCGCCTGTCCGGTTCTGAGGGAGGGGTGGGGCAGTAATGCCCCATTCCTACCTCTATCCGTCAGTCCTTCGCTATTTATCTGTCAACTATGTGCGGGGTTCGCACGCAGCGGCTTAGTATTCCCGCATGAGCAGCTGCCCGGCGATTTCACGGAGGCGGACGGCTTTGCTGCCGAGGGGCGCGAGGGCAGCCATGGCACTGCGGGTCAGGCGGGCGGCTTCGCGACGGGACGCATCGAGGCCGAGGATGGATGGATAGGTGGCCTTGTTTACGGCTTGGTCTTTGCCGGCGGTTTTTCCCAAGACCTCAGTGCTTTGGGTGACATCGAGGATATCGTCGATGACTTGGAAGGCGAGGCCCAGAGCGTGGCCAAAAGTGGTCAGGGCGGCGAGCTTGGCAGGGGTGGCGTTGGCGCTCATCGCTCCGAGGCGCAGGGCGGCAGTAAGCAAGGCGGCGGTCTTGGCCTCGTGGATGCGCACAAGCTGGCTGCGCTTGAGGAGTTGCCCCTCGCCTTCGAGGTCCATCACTTGGCCGCCGATCAGGTGCGTGCTGTCGCCGGCCTGGGCCAGTGCGGCAACAAAATGACGGGTGGCGTAGCGCCGGGTGACCGGGGATTGGACCAACGCCGCGAACGCGTGGGTGAGCAAGGCGTCCCCGCACAACACCGCCATACCCTCACCGTACACTTTGTGACAGGTCGGCCGACCGCGACGCAAGTCGTCATCATCCATGCAGGGCAGGTCGTCGTGAACCAATGAATACGTGTGCAGCAACTCGACCGCACAGGCGGCAGGCAACGCGTTAGCGGAGATGCCGCCGCAAGCCTCAGCTGCAGTCAAGCACAGCACAGGTCGTAGGCGTTTGCCGCCGGAAAACACGGCATATCGCATCGCCGCGTGCAGCGTCGCGGGGCGTTGCTTGGCCGGCGGCAGGCAGGCATCCAAGGCCGCATCCACTTCGAGGACGCGGCCAGCGAGATAACTTTTGAGAGGCATGGTGCAAGGCGTGTGGTGAAAATTTCCGAGCAAGCATTGGACCAAAACCGCGGCTGTCAGGCCTATTTTAGCGAGGCGAGGATTTGCTCAGTGAGGGCCTTGACGAGTTTTTCCGCTTCGGGATTGAGCGAGGAGCTGCTGCCAGAAGGGCCGCTGGTGGCGGGAACCTGGCAGACGGTACCGGGTTGGAACTCGGAGTTATCACACAGTTCGCATTCTTTCCAGGAGGCACGTTTGTCATCCATGCCCAGAGACTTGCGCACCGCAATGAGCTCCTTGGCCTGACCGGTGGTCATGCTCATCAACTTGCCGCGGTTCAGCTGGGATGCCACCCACACGACTTTGCACAAGGCCTCAAGGTTTTCCATCTTCCAAAATGCATCCTCGACGTCCTTGCCCCAGGTAATGACACCATGGTTGATCATCAGCACAGCCATGTGGTCAACACCGGCCTTGCCCACCGAATCGGCGACTTCCATGGTGCCGGGGGTCCCGTATTCTGCCAGACCGATTTCCCCAAGGAACACATCCGCCTCGGGAACCATGCATGTGGGTGGGCGTACCCCGGCCACCGCAAAGGCGGTGCCATGTGGCGGATGGGCGTGGCAGCAGGCCTTGCACTTTGGCTGGCGCTTCATGATGGCCAGATGGGTCAGGCACTCAGAGGTGCGTTTGAATTTGCCGGCCACTTGCTTGCCCTCCATATCCACCAGGCACATTTGCTCCATCGTCATAAATCCTTTGGAAACCAAGGTGGGCGTGCATAGCACCAGGTTATCACCAACCCGGATAGTTAGATTCCCGCCGTTGCCGTCGGTGTATTCGCGGGCCCACATTCTCTTGCCGATGTCCACCATGCGGTGCTTGATGGCGACGATGGGCGGGGAGTCGAAGAAGGCCTGGATTTCGGCAGGAGTCTTGGGGTCGTTGCCGGGCGTCCAGTGGTACTCGTAATCGGGGAGGATCGGCACTCCCGGCACGGCCGTGGAGGAAGCGGCACTGGCACCCCCGGCACGCACCGGGCCGAGGCCATCGCGCAGCACATCTTTGGCAGAGGGCGTGAGCAGAACGTTCTTCGGCAGATCGGCGGCGGACTTGCCGGATCTGAGGAAGGCTTCCATGTCGGCGGCGGTGAAGACTGTCTTGGTCATGGGATGATAATGTTAGGTTGGTGCGTTAGACGGCGGGTGGTTGATAAGAGAGAGAATCAAAAATGGCGACGGTTATGGCGTCAATTGGGATGGGAAAATCAAACGGGGCGGTGGCTTCCGCGCCTTCGACAATACCGACAATATCGCCGTCGCCGGCCCCGATGTTATCGTATGCGATGAGGCTGTTTTGCGCGGAAAGCGCGGGTGCTTGCTGGCACGCTCCGTTGAATTGGCCCGCGTCCAAGGGATTGACCATCAACCAGCGCCCGCCTTTGAAGGAAGGATCTTGGAGGTTGAGGGTCACTCGACCGATGACTTGGGCGACGCGCATGAGGGAAACAGAGGAGCCAGTTATGAGTTATAGGTTATCGGCAAGACACAAGACACAAGACGGCAAGACGCAAGAACAGAGAATGAGTGATGCCGTAGCATCTCTTCTCTTGAAACTTCTGGTCTCCTGTGTCTTGCGTCTTCAAGTCTTGTGTCTTGTGTCTTGTGTCTTGTGTCTTGTGTCTTGTGTCTTGTGTCTTGTGTCTTGTGTCTTGTGTCTTTGGATGTCTTGTGTCTTTGGATATCTTGCTTAATCCACCACCCCTTGGATGAAATTGCGAATG
>CAIQXC010000543.1 GCA_903875675.1 Akkermansiaceae bacterium | reverse complement strand
ATGATTGAGCCTGGCCATGGCGCGGGCCTCCGTCTCAAACGAACGTCGAAACAACGGGTCGAGGCCAACTTCGGGGGGCAGAATCTTGATCGCCACATCCCGCCCCAGTGAGCGCTGCTTGGCCTTGTAAACGGCACCCATCCCGCCTTTGGCTATGAGGCACTCAAAGTCGAATCCTGGCAGCAATCGGCTGAGAACTTCGATGGCGGGGGCGTTGAAGGTGGGTTGGGACATGCCTGAGCGCTTGGCTGGGCGGAACGTAGCATTCCACATTTCGACAGCGAAGCAAATTTCTGTCGGTATTTTGCAAAAACCCAAGAGGGGGGGGCCGCGACTGAATTTTCGCTTCCACAGCCGTCAGGAGTGGTGAAGCGGACAATTTTTGTTCACAATTTGCCAGAATGCGGTGGTTTCTCGATACGATTCCGCCTAGCATGGCAGGCATGCCCGCCAACCATTCCATCCATGTCTGATCCGACTGTCATCATCCTGCAGGCTTGTTTTTTTGGATCGCTGGGGGTTTTTGCCCTGTGCGCCGCTGTGAGGGCGGTGGCTGTGGCCTATCGCCCCGCCACCAAGCCGCCACCCGTTCCGTCGGGCCGCGTGCCGGTTTGGCCCTATGTGCATATCGACCTGCTGTGGATGGGGTTTATTTTCCTTACGTTCTACAGCATCAGTATTGGCAGTGCCCGCGTGGTTGCAGCCAAAACCGCCATGCCCATCACCCCGCAAGGCCTGCTGAGTTCCATCGGATTCCACCTGGTGCTCGCCGGCATGACCCTCATGGTGATGATGTGGCGGATCCGTCCGGTGGCCTGGCTCGGCTTGCGCTGGCCGAATTGGAAACGCGTGTTCCTCATTGGCCCGCTCGGCATGGTTGCCATGTGGCTGCTGGGCTTCGGGCTCAATGCCACCGCTTACCCTCAATGGATCAAATCCCTCGGCGTCGAGCCCATGCAGGATAGCGTGAAATTGCTGCAAAACAGCCAGGACCCGCTCATTCTAGGTTTGATGAGTGTGGCGGCCATGTTCAGCGCTCCGCTCTGCGAGGAAATCGTGTTCCGTGGCTACCTGTATCCCGCCGCTAAAAAATTTGTCGGACCATGGGTGGCGGGCCTTTGTTCCGCGTTGGTTTTTGCCGCCGCGCATAACAGTCTGTCCGCACTTCTGCCATTGTTCTATTTCGGTTGCCTTCTGGCCCTCGCCTATGAGCTAACCGGCTCGTTGTGGGCTCCCATCGCCATGCATTTCAGCCTCAATTCCGCCACCGTCCTGGTCGAGGCTCTCGCCCGATGCTACGATATTCCCCTGAATCCCGGTCCGTGACACGCCTCTCTGATATTGGCGAGGATGCGCTCATCAGCCGCCTCATCCGCCTCGTTCCGCTCGACCCCGCACCGGCAGCCGGCCCCGGTGATGATTGCGCGGTGATCGATCCGGGGTCTGGTCACCCGGACCTGCTGCTGCTCAAGACCGATGCTCTCGTCGAGCACGTTCACTTCCTCCCGGACGCTCCCGCTCGGGCGCTCGGCTGGAAATCCTGCGCCCGGGTTGTCTCAGACTTTGCGGCCATGGGCGGCCGCCCGGAGCACTTCCTCGTCACGCTTGCCCTGCCACCTCAAACCCCCGTCGCTTGGGCCGAAGACCTCTACCGCGGCATCGCAGATTGCCTCCAGCGCTTCGGCGGCACCCTCGCTGGCGGCGAAACGTCCAGCGTCCCCCCGTCTTCCGCCGCCCTCATCTCCATCGCCGCCACCGGCTCCGTCCGCCGCCACCACCTCACCCTCCGCTCAACCGCCAAACCCGGCCACGCCCTCCTCGTCACCGGCACCCTCGGTGGCTCCCGACTCGCCAAACACCTCTCGTTTATCCCGCGGATGAAAGAAACCGATTGGTTGGTATCTCATTTCAAGCCGACGGCGATGATGGACTTATCGGATGGATTGGCAAGGGATTTGCCACGGCTTGCATCGGCGTCGGGCTGTGGTTTTGTGTTAGATTGGAATGGTTTGCCGGTAACGGTGGGGTGCACGGTGGCTGAGGCGCTGGGCGACGGCGAGGATTTTGAGATATTGGTGGCGATGGAGGAAGAACGGGTGGCTGGGTTGATGGCGGCCTGGGGCCTAGAGTTTCCTGAGTTGGCGCTCACGCGGATCGGTTGCTTGGTCGAGGCGGGCACGGGCGAAACGCTGGAAGGTGGCTGGGAGCATTTCGCGAAAAGCTTGGCAAAGTAAGGCAAGCTGGATATTCTGGGCATGTGAACGATGTGGAGGAAGCGGCATTTTTTGAATTCCAAGGCACGGAGAAGAGCGTCTCGCCGCGCACCTTGATCAATTACCGCGAGGCGCTGGCTGCCTATCGGAGTTGGCGGGGCGAGCGGTTTAGCAATTGGCGGGACGCCACTGGCGACGAATTTCGCGACTACCTCTTCGCCATGATGAAACAAGGGCTCCAGCGCTCGACCATCCGGCTGCGCTTTGCCGCGCTGCGGTCCTTCTACAAATTTCTGGTGTTGCGGCGCGGGTTGCCGTGCAGCCCGGTGGCCGGGGTGTTGCTGCCTAAAGCGGCGCGTGGCTTGCCGGTGGTCCTCAGTCTGGCGCAAATCGATGAATT
>CAIQXC010000542.1 GCA_903875675.1 Akkermansiaceae bacterium | reverse complement strand
CCACCTGCATTACTTTGCCAGCGGCCTGCTTGACAGCCGTGCGGTGGTCTATTACCTGAGCGTGACGGTATTTCTGCTGTTTCTGACGTATCAGGTTGTGGATTTCCGTCGCTGGCGCAAGTGATTTGCCATTCTTACCCGCATGATGTCTGAATCCCCTCCCCCTCCCACCGAACCGCCCGCCAGCCCCCTCAACCGCTGGAGCATCGGCACGATCTCAATCCTCCAAGTCCTGTTGGTCGGCCTCTCCCTCATCGCACTCAACTACCTCTCCGCCCGCCATTTCACCCGCATCGACCTGAGTCGTGACAGCAACTACACCCTCTCGCCTGCCACCTGCCGCTATCTGGCGTCTGACGCGTTGTCGGGCCGGAGCAAACCCGTGAAATGGATCATGGCATTTCACCGCTCAGACGCGTTCTATGAGCGGGTGCGGGTGTTAGCCGAGGAGTACGCCCGGCAATCCCATGGAAAAATCCAGTTGGAAGTCGTCGATGCGCTGCGCAGCCCAGACCGCACGCAGCAAGTGATGGCCGCGTATGAGCTGAGCCTGACCCGGGCGGTCATCATCATGGACGGGCGCACTGACGAGAGTGCGGCAGTGAGCACCAAAGCCGGGATTCACGAACTCAACCCGAAGATTAAGTTGGTGCTTGCCGATGACATGGTGCTACACACAAGCGATCAGCAGGGGCAACGGCGGGCCAGCGGATTTCAGGGGGAAGACGTTCTAACTGCCGGGCTGGTGCACGCGATCGAGGGCCGGGCGCGCAAGATGTTGTTGCTAGCAGACAAGAGCCGAATGGATGGGGAGGGCGAGAACTCGCCATGGAAATTATTAGAAAGCACGTTGCGGTTTCAAAACACCGAACTTGAAGCGATCAACCTGGCAGGGCTCGGAGAGATACCCGCGGATGCCGAAGGGGTGGCTCTGGTCGCACCTAAATACGATCTGACCGATGAGGAACTCGGGGTTTTGGAGGCCTATTGGGCACGGCCGAGAGCGGCGCTGCTGGTTCTGTTAGAGCCCGGCAACTCACTGCCCAAACTGCGGGCGTTTCTACGCGCCAACGGGGTGACCCCACAGCACGACCGGGTCATCGCCAAGGAAAACGGCCGTTTGGTCACGACGGCCCGGGGGACGTTCACCCATAACATTGATTTTCTAAAGGATCTGGCGGGCCAGACGAGTTCCTTTGAGGGGGCGAGTTCGTCGTTGGAGGTGCGGGAGAATGCCGATGATCTGGGGACGCGAAAGATCTATCCGTGGGGGCTGTTCCAGGTGGTTGAAGGGTTTTGGGGAGAGACGAAATTTGGCACTGGCAACGAGGCGTTCAATAAGCTCGAAGACCACGCGGCACCGCTATTTCTGGCGGCGAGTGTAACCCGCGGTGCCATCTCCAGTGACAAACTCTCTGGCCAAACGTCCCGCATGATCATCATTGCCAACACCGATTTCCTCAAACCTGTGAACCAGCGCGCTGAAAACCTCGACTTTCTCGCCTCTTCGGTCAACTGGTTGCTCGGTCGCGAGGCCCTGGCGGGCATCGGCCCGCGCTCGCTGGGTACCTACAAATTGCCTATTCTTGAGGCGCAGGTGGGTTTCATCAACCGGATCAACCTGGTGTTTTTCCCGGCCATTTTCATTTTGCTTGGGGCACTGATTTGGTCCTCGCGCCGTGCTTGATGCTCATGCGCTCCACCGCCTTCACATTCCTGCTGAGTCTCATCGCGCTGGTCACCTGCGGGTTGGCAGGCTGGTGGCTGTCAGACGGCAAACCAGGCAGCCTGTTCGGCACGCCCCCGACCCCGCCAGGAGAGCGGCTTTACACGTCATTTTCGGCGGGAGACGTGCGTAAAATTCAAATTTCGGTGCAGGGCAAGGATGCGGAGTTTGTGAAATCTGCCAATGGCTGGCAGGTGGTGCATCCATGGCAAGATCGCATGGATCCGCGGGCCGCAGTGAGCATCATCAGCTTCACCCTTGGCATGCGTGTGGAAGACCTTGCGCCGACCGGCGAAATCCATCTGGCGGAAACCGGGCTGACGGAAAATGCCATCCACATTCGTCTCGAAGGAACGGATGGGCGGCCGCTGGCCAAATACCGACTGGGGCGGCGCACGCCGTGGCTGGCAAGTGATCCGGAAAGCGGCCAACCGGTGCCGACCCTCTTTGTGCAGCCATGGGACAAAAACCGCAAGAGCCACGTGTTCGCCTGCACCGGTGACATTCTGCCGCTCTTCAAAAACCAGCTCAAGTACCTGCGCGACCATCATCCGTTTTTCTTTCATCCCGCCACCCTGCGCAAAATCCGCATTCGCAGTGCCGAAGGCGAGCTAACCCTCGGGCGCGACACGCCCCAGGAGGCATGGCACATCGTCAAGCCGTTAGACCTGAGAACGGATCCCGCTGCAATCAAAACCCTCATCGAAGGGTTGCACAACATGCAGGCGGTGGCCATCAATGAAACCGCCCCCAGCCCGCCAACCAAAGGGGCCGCCAACTCCTCCAGGCAAATCGCCCTGACCATATTTGGTTCTGATTCGGAAACCGTGTTGGAAATTCACCCGCCGGAAACCCCGGCCGCTCGCGACGTCAGCGCCACCGTGAGTGACCGGCCGGGCACCGTCTTCAAGCTGCCCCTCAAACCACAGCTCGATCTGGTGTCCTTGGCAGACCTACCCCTGGCTGTCAACGACCTGCGCGATTCCACTCTCACCAATCTGAACGTCGCCTCACTGCAAGCTGTCTCAATTCAACCGTCCACCGGTCCCGAGATTTTCATCACCCGCGAGGATGCCAAGCTTTGGACCACCGTGATCGAAGGCCGCAAGCACCAGGCCAACGAACTTCGCCTCTACGAATTGCTCAAAGCGATGACCACCGAGCGGGTCATCGGCTTCGAATCGGATGCCGCCACTGACTTCACCCCATGGGGACTGACCCGCCCGTTTCTCACTCTCAGCTTTCTCGCCCAAGACAGCCGCGCCCTCACGCTACGCTTCGGCATGGACAAGCACGGCACCCTCTTCGTCAATCGCCTCGGCACCTCCAGCGTCGCACGGGTTGACCGGTCCCTGCTCACCTCCATCGCCATCCATCCCTACGAATGGCGCAGTTCAAGGCTGTGGTCGCTGAGTCGCATCGATCTGGAATCCATCCAACGCAGCATGCCGCAACAGGCGCCCATCACCCTAGCCTACGATTACCTGTTTGATGAAACTTGGCACGGCACGAGTGCCGGCAAGGACGTCAGCGACGAGATCAATCCCGCCAACGCCAAGATTTTGCTCGCTTCCTTGGAATCCCTTGAAACCACCCGCTGGCTAGCCGCAGACGACGCTGACGCCAACTCCGCCCTGACCACCCCGGCACTCACCCTCACCGTGGAGGAAAAACAGATCGACGACCAAGGAAAGACCACCGGCATCAGTCGCCACCAACTGACCTTTGCCCCGCAAGCCGGGGCCACTCCAGCGGCCTTCTACTATGGCCGCGAGGGCTCGGACGATCACCCGTTTTTGATTGAGCGCTCCTGCTTCGAAAACCTTGCCGTGGACGTCCTCGCCGAGCCATAGGCCACCACAAACAAAGCGGTCCGGTTTTTGCACCGGACCGCAGTCAAAAAAACACAAAGCCGACTGATCTCAGATGATGCCGGCCTTTTTGAGGGTGACGTAAGCGCCGTTTTTGTTCACCGTCTTAAGCGCGCGGCAACTCAGTTTGATGCGCACAAACTTATCAAGCTCCGGCACCCATATACGCTTGACCTGCAGGTTGGGAGACACCGTGCGCTTCACAACCTTGGTGACGTGACGCCCAATCCCCCCCTTCTTCTTGGCCAAACCAGACCGATGAATTCTGCCGCCGGAGCGGACGCGGGTGCCTCTGATGCTACAAATACGTGCCATGATTTTGGGGAAAGTTCGGGGGTTGCGGGACGCGCAGCATGCCTGCCAAATCCACCTCGTCAAGCGAAATCGGTGATTTTGCTACGGAAAAAATAATTTTCCCAGGGCGGCACAAGCCCGTGCTGATCGATTCGAATGAGTCAGAACCCCGACCCACTCTCACCCAAGGAATCGCAACAGACGTTTGAACACCGGCAGCGACACCTTGGGAGGTGGATAGCGAAATTTCGAGTCCCACGCGAAGCGCCTGCGCATCACCACGCGGCGGTGGGAGAAGCAATCAAAGCTGGCACGGCCATGATAATTTCCCATGCCACTCTCACCGACTCCGCCGAAGGGCAGGTCGTGACCGAGGATTTGCAGGATGGTGTCGTTGAAGCAGACTCCACCGGACTGGGTATCGGCGAGCACCCGCTCTTGCAATGCCCGGTCGTTGGTAAATAGATACAGCGCGAGTGGTTTGGGCCGCTGACGGAGATTCTCCAGAACGTCACCGATATCGCTAAACTCCATCATCGGTAGTACCGGCCCGAAAATCTCCTCCGTCATGACCGGGCTAGCCCATGGCACATCCCTCAGAATCGTCGGAGCCATGTACAGATCAGCAGGGACGCATTCCCCACCCCAAACGACCTTGCCCTGCGTGAGATACCCCTCCAAACGATCCAAATGCCGACGATTGACGATCCTTCCATAGTCCGCACATTGTTGGGGAAACTCACCATAAAACTCCACCAGCACTTTCTTCATCGCACCTAACAATTCGGCCGCGATTCGCCGATCCACCCAGACGTGATCCGGCGCAATACATGTCTGGCCGGCATTCATGAATTTTCCCCATACGATGCGCCGGGCGGTGGTCTCCACGGGAGCGTCATGGCAAACCATACACGGGCACTTTCCGCCAAGTTCCAGAGTTACGGGCGTCAGGTGGCGGGCGGCCGCCGCCATCACAACACGCCCGGTCTCCGTCCCGCCCGTAAAGAAAATACTGTCGAATCTCTCCCTCAGCAACGCCTCGGATGTCTCGCGCTCCCCTTGAATGACGGTTAGATAATCTTCCGGATAGTTGGCGCGGATCATTTGATCCAAAACCTCGGCCGTTCGCGGCGCAAATTCCGAGGGTTTGAGAATGGCGCAATTACCGGCTGCAATCGCTCCAACCAGTGGCGAAAGCAAGAGTTGAAGCGGGTAATTCCAAGAACCGATGATCAAGGCCAGGCCATAGGGTTCCGAGTGAATATGACTGGTAGCGGGCCATGCCAGCATCGGCGAACGACGGCGCTCCGGTTTCATCCAGCCCGAAACGTGCCGCAGTGCCCGGTGAACCTCGCCAAGCGCAAATCCGATTTCCGCAGCGTAGGCCTCGTGCGGGCTTTTCCGCAAATCCGCGTAAAGGGCCGCCAGCAATGCCCTCTCATTCGATTCCAGCAAATCTGCCAGCTTCAATAACTGCGCACGCCGAAACTCCAGCCCACGCGTCGCTCCAGATTGAAAATACTCCCTCTGTCGGGAAATGATTGCCTTGAAGTTCATGTTATCTGCTTTGAAGTCACCAGTCCTCTTGAGATGTTTTTCTTCACGCGTCACGCAAATAGTCGGATGCCAGATCAACCGCTTGGTAGCGGATGCCGAACTGCTCGCAGATGAGATTGGCGCTGATGCGGCCGGACTCGTAGATTGTCGGCAGCCCGCTGCCCGGGTGGGTGCCGCCACCGACGAGATAACAGTTGTTAAACCCTTGGTAGCGGTTGTGCGGGCGCAGATAGAGCATCTGTCCCAGTGTGTGGGCAAGATTGAATGTGGCCCCCATGAAAACCGATGAACTTTGCCAGTCGTCGGGCGTGAGGATGCGCTGCGCGATGATCCGGCTGCGCAGGTCCTTCATTCCGCTGCGTTGCTCAATGCGCCTGAGCACCTTGTCCGCATATTCCTCCTTGTGGTTTTCCCAATCGAAACCATGCCTCGTGTTGATCGTTGGAACGAGTACATAGAGACCTGACTTTCCAGCGGGAGCGACATGCGGATCTGTAACGCAAGAGTTTCTCACATAGACCGACATGTCATCGGAGACCCGTCGCTCGCTCTGGATGTCCTCAACATTCCGCCGGTAGTCATCGGCAAAGATAACATGATGATGGGGCTCGTCTTCGTAGAGCTTATCCACCCCGAGATAGAGCATGAATGTCGAGCATGAAAAGTTGCGGGAGCGCATCTTCTCCTCGGAAATGTTGTGTTGGCCGAACAGCCGGGTCGCGGCGTGACCGTAGTCGGCATTGACCACCACGGCGTCAGCGGTGAGTCGCTCGCCGTTTTCCAACTCCGCACCCGTCAGATCCCGACCACTGAAGAGCAGTTGTTTAACGGGAGACTGGAGCCGTAGTTCGCCACCGAGTTTCTCAAACTCGCGGGCCATTGCATGGGAGATCCGGTTGAGCCCGCCTTGGACGTGATAGACACCGTACCGGTACTCTGTAAACGAAAGAATGCTGAACAAGGCCGGGCAATGCCATGGCGACATGCCGAGATACTTCGCTTGGAAGGTGAAGGCCAATTTCAACCGCTCATCCTCGAAGTAATCCCCTAACACATCATGAACGCTTCGGGTGCTCAGCACGTAGGGCAGCGCACGCAGGAGGCTCGGCCGCAAAAACGAGCCGAGCGTCTGATAGGGATGCTGGAGACATGGATAGATCTTGCGGAACTTCACCGCGTGGTCGCTCATGTAGCGCTTGAATGCTCTGCCGCTTCCGGGAAACACCCGCTCAATCTCGCCCGACATTTTGGCGGTGTCGCTGTAGGTGTGGAGTGCCGTGTCGCCCCAACTCAGGCGGGTCATTGGGCTGAGGTTGACAAATTCGAGGTGGTCCTGGCTGCTGCCGCCGACCTCTGCGAAAATTTCGTCCAAGCAGAACTTCTGATGGAGGAACGTCGGTCCCAGATCGAATGAAAAGCCGTCCACATCCAGTGCGGCATTCCGTCCGCCGACGCTCCCGGCTTTTTCGACGATTGTAACGCGAAAGCCGCGGTGAGCGAGCAACATTCCGGCGGTGAGGCCACCCGGCCCTGCGCCGACGATAAGGACGTGTTTCTTTGTATCCGCTGACATGAGGCGGATGCTAGGATGAATTCTCCAGCATAGCAATCATGTCATCGAATAAATCGGCTCAGCGTCTTGGGCGATGCGCCAGGACATGAAATGCCAAGATCGTTGGATCATCTCAAACGCCTGGCGACAGCTATTTTGGCTTTTTCAAGGACTCCAGTGCGCCGCCGACGCTTATGGAAGTGTCACATTGCCTTGGCTGTCGGTGGAGAAGGCCAGAGAGCCGTTGGCGGAGACAAGTGTGGTGCCGCCGGGTGTCAACGTGATGGTTCCCGCGACGTCTGTGATCGTGTAGCCAGCTGCGAGGGGAAGGTCGAACACCAGATGGCGGGTCGCGGTGTTTGCCCCCAACCCATAGGAGATGGGTCCCTGCGCCGACGCCCCATCGTCGTTGGCCGCGAACAACACAGCGGTATCCTGCCCCGGATAGTGAATTAACACACCGTTCATCGCCTGGCCAGCGGCAATGGGCGAAGTGGCGACCATCGCTGAGGTGGTGGCATCCGCCGTCTGCAGCAGGTGGAAAAACGTCTGGTGGGCGGGCGCGGGGTCGCTCGTTTGGGTGGTGGTCCGGTAGCACGACGCCACGCCAGGGGTTCGTGAATCAATGTCTGGCACCTCACTGCTCACGATGGAAAAGTTTGCGGATGGCAGCAGAGTGCGCTGAAAAACCTCGCCGTCACCGTTGATAGACCGGCGGTCAGTGGCCGAAAGGACAAGCGGCTGGTAGTGTGTAACAATCTGATAGGAAACCTGGGTCGAAACGTCCACCGGGCTGACCCGGTCATAAAGCAGGATCACATCGGGGCGCAGGTGGACGAACTCACGCAGGT
>CAIQXC010000541.1 GCA_903875675.1 Akkermansiaceae bacterium | reverse complement strand
CCAGCAGCCGCTTAAAATCGTTTTGCGCCAGCGCAAAGGCGATCCCTAACAACGCGCTAGCCGCCCCCAGCCCGATCACCACCCAGCCCGCCGCAACCGGCAACGGCAGCCAGCCACTGAAGCGCACGATGCCATATACCCCCATCTTGATCGCCACCCCCGACATCAGCGCCGACACGTGACTCGGAGCGTTGGCGTGCGCCGAAGGCAACCAAATATGCAGCGGAAATAGACCCGCCTTCATCCCAAAACCTGCCAGCCCCAACCAAAACATCGGGGCCAGGGAGGCATCACCACGCATCGGTCCCAACTCCCACCCGCCGGTTCTTGCCGCCAGCAAACCGAAAAATGCAAATAAACACACCGTCCCGGCATGCGACGCCGCCAAATACAACCAGCCCGCCGCCCGCACCGCCGGCTTTTTCCCTTCCAGCGTGATGAGAAAATACCCACAAACCGCAAAGGCTTCCCACGCAATCAAAAAATGCAACCCGTTTGATAGGGTAAGCACCAGCAACATGCTCGCCACCATCCCGCTCCACCACGCCCGGCCGCGTGCCGCTGATGCCGGATACTGCCGCTCCGTCCAATACTCCCGCGAGTACACCGCCCCCGAAGCGCCCACCACTGCCGCCAGCACCACGAACAACCCGCTCAACCCGTCCAAGCGAACATGCAGCGCTTCCCCGCCGATCCAAAAGCCAGACCGCCATTCCCACTCAGCCCCCGTTGCCAACACGGCCACCGCCGCTCCCACCGCAGCTGCCGCCCCACTCAGCGTCAGCCCCAACCAAATGCGCGGCCACCAGGGCCCCGCCACCACCGCCAGCCCCAGCAGCAAAACCGCCGCCACCACCCACCCGGCGCTCATCAGGCGTGCCCCTCCGGTTTTCGGTGTTCCGCTGCGGCATCCGCCGCTTCCACCCCACGCAAAATCTCCTCGTCCCCCGCCCCTCTCTCCAAACCCTCTCGCAATACCCCACTCATGATCAGCCGACTCAACCGCCCCACCATGTCCAAATGCGCCCTCGGCGAAGGCGCTATGAAAAACCACAATCGGGTCACCGCAACCTCATCCACCTTCGGCTCGCTTAAATCCAACCCGCCCGGCACCAAAATCAACGCCAAGGTCCCCGACTCCCGCCCCAGCGTGATGCGCGTCGCCGGATGCGGCAACGCATGACCCCCTCCCACCGGCGCGTAAGTCACTCCACCCACCGCCCTCAATCGTTGGCCTAACAATCCTCTCACCGCCGGCGTCACCCCCGGCATCCCGCTCGCCACCTGCACAAATATCCCGGTCACATCCGCTGCGGCCACCCCACGGAAAATCCCGCCGTGACGCAACAACGGTGCCAATCGCAATGACGCACCGAGCGCCGGACTCGCCGCTGCCAAAAATCCCACCTTGGTCGCCAGCCCGCGGGTCGCCGCCCACTGCGCCACCTGCGCCCGGTCAAACAGAAGCACCCGGCCCTCAGGCGTATGCGGCAATCCTTCATCTCGGATCCAGCCTTCCACAATTCTCTCCGACACTCCAAACGACTCCGCGAGCTGGACGAGATTCAGATACATGGGGCTTTCAAGGGGTTCGCCGATGTGGACCGCTCGCTGGCGAGCGCGCCGGGCCGACTCAGACGCCCCGTACATTCACCCTCTCCATCCGCTTGCCCCGACAGGCACGCGCCATCCATAGCCCCTCCCTAGGCCCCCATACAAGGGCAATGTGTGACTTTTTCCCAGACTCCTCTTCCAGAATGACCTTCTGGAAAAAATTCCTTGAAAAATTCGTTTGCCAAGTGGGTTCGGATGCACCACCGTCCCGCCCGTTGGAACAACGGAGCGAGGGTTTGCGTCAGATGACTGAACCTTCCGCAGGGTCCACACCCACCTGTTCCCCTCTTCGGCACTCCCCACTGCCGCGTTGCTTTCATCCTCCCCCCGGCCCGCTGATCTCCGATCACTCCTGCCGGCCTCCGCAATCCCTTCACTTCACAATCCGCAATCATTATCCATGGCCGGTCATAATAAATGGTCAAAGGTCAAACACATCAAGGCTAGAGTCGATGCCATCAAAGGCCGAGTCTTCAGCAAGTGCGCCCACGAAATCGCCCTCGCCGCCCGCGCCGGTGGCGCGGATCCCTCCACCAACGCACGCCTCCGCACTGCCATCGAACTCGCCAAAGCCGTCTCCACCCCCCGCGAAAATATCGAGCGCGCCATCAAAAAGGGCAGCGGCGAACTCGGCGGCGACGCCATCCAGGAAGTCACCTACGAAGGCTACGGCCCAGCCGGCATCGCCTTCATCATCGAAATGGCTACCGACAACCTCAACCGCAGCGCCGCTGACCTACGCTCGATTTTCACCAAAAACGGCGGTGCCATCGCCACCCTCGGCAGCGTCTCCTATCAATTCGACCGCAAAGGCGAAATCCGCCTCTCCGCCGCCAACCTGCCCGCCGACGTGCTCATGGATGCCGCCATCGAAGCCGGTGCCGATGACGTCCAATCCGACCCCGACGAACACCTCGTCCTCACCGCTCCCAACGAACTCGGCAGCGTCGCCAACGCCCTGCGCCTAGCCGGATTCCATCCCTCCTCCGAAAAACTCGTCTCCGTTCCCCAAAGCCCAAGCGTCGTCAGCGATCTAACCATCGCCCGCCAAGTCATCAAGCTCTTCGACCTGCTCGATGACTACCCGGACACCCTCAACGTCTTCACCAACTTCGAGGTGGCCGATGATTTACTCGACCTCCTTGAGGCCTGATTCTGCCGCCAGCCACCACGCCAGCAGCAGCGTATCGTCCCCCGACTCACATCCCCCACTCTCACTCTCTGCGCCACTGGGCGCACCTTCCAGCCCCTATCCCGGATGACTAACAACGACCCGAAAAAAAACCAAACGCCATCGCCCGCCACCAACGGCGAGGCTCCGCCGCCTGCACGCAAACGCGCGGCCAAAAAAACCTCCCTCAGTGACCCAAACTCCCCGCCAAGCGACTCTCCTGCAAAATCCACGCCAGTCAAAATCGCGCCTACCAAAACCCCGCGCAAGTCGTCCGCCACAGTGGCCGCAACCGCCAGCACCAGCAGCGCCCCTGAACCCACCTCACCCGCAGCCGCTCCCAAGCGCAAGCCTGTCACCCCCAAGCCCGCCGCTATCAAGAAGCCTGCCTCCAAGGCCACCGCACCTCCTGCCCCCAGCAGCAACGATAACCCGAGCGAAGCCACACCTGCCGCGACGCCTCGCAAGCGCAAAACGTCAGCTCCAGCGGCCTCCACAGTGACTACCGGCCCCACCTCCCCATCCGCGCCAAACCCCACGGCAAGCTCCCCCGAGCCCTCCGGCGACCCCGCACCCCGGCGCATCGGCCGAGTCCCCGGCGGTGGTGCCATCAAACCCTCCAAACCCGCCAAACTCGCCAAGCCCACCAAAACATCCACCCCCGCCAGTCAATCGACTTCCGACGCCCGTCCTGCAGCGACTTCAACTGCCCCACCCCTTCAGCTCCAACTCCAACTCTCAGCCCCACCCACTCCCACTCCAACACCGCCCTCCGCTCCCCAAGCTCCCCAAGCTCCCACCGCCCCTCAAGCCCCCCAAGCCGGCCCCAAACAGCCAGCCCAACATTCCCAGCAACCCACCGGCTCCAACTCCGAAAGCCGCGGCAAACGCCGTCGCGAAAAACGCAAACTCCACCGCAACCAGGGCAACCAAGGCAACCAAGGCAACCAAGGCAACCAAGGCAACCAAGGCAACCAAGGCAACCAGGGCAACCAGGGCAACCAGGGCAACCAGGGCCGACAGGGTCATCAAGGCCGGCAAGGCCACCAAGGTCACCAAGGCCAACACCGTCACCATGCATCAGCCACCGAGCCCAATGCAAACCGCGCGGATGCCGAAGCGAGCCGTCCGCTGGTCCTCACCGGACCCAAGGTTGAGGCCAATGGCATGCTAGAACTCGCCCCCAAGGGATTTGGGTTTCTCCGCGTGCCCAAGAAAAACTTCGAGCAAGCCCGCGACGATGTGTTTGTGCCACCCGAACTCGTCCGCCGCCACAACCTGCGCCCCGGCCAGTGGCTACACGGCCTCTATCAGGAAAGCTCGCGCGGACCTCAGCTCATCGAACTCACCCAGATCAATGGTCTCCCACCAGAAGAGGCCGCCAAACTGCCCCACTTCGACGAGCTCAAGGCCATCAACCCCACCCGGCGCCTCAGCTTCGAGACCACCCCGGAACGCTTCACCACCCGCATCATTGATATCATGACGCCGGTAGGCCGCGGCCAGCGCGGACTCATCGTCTCTCCGCCACGCTCGGGCAAAACCACCATGCTCTTGCACACCGCCGAAGCCGTGAGAGAGAAATACAGCGACTCACTCCACCTGATGGTCCTGCTCGTCGATGAGCGCCCGGAGGAAGTCACCGAATTCCGCCGCGCTCTGCCCGGCGCCGAAATCTATGCCAGCTCCAATGATGAAGTCGCCCGCAACCACTGCCGCATTGCCGAGTTGGCCATCGAGCGTGCCAAACGCCTCGTCGAAGCCGGCAAAGACGTGTTCCTGCTGATGGATTCCATCACCCGGCTGGCCCGCGCCTACAACGCCACCATGAACAACGTCGGCCGCGGCACCGGCTCAGGTGGCATCACCATCGGAGCCCTCGAGGTCCCCCGCCGTCTCTTCGCCGCAGCTCGCAATACCCGCGGCGGCGGCTCGCTCACCATCCTCGCCACCGCCCTCATCCAGACAAACTCCCGCGCCGACGAGGCCATCTTCCTCGAGTTCAAAGGCACCGGCAACATGGAACTCGTGCTGGATCGGAAAATCGCCGAAAATTATATCTATCCGGCAGTTGATATCTTCAAGTCCGGCACCCGCCGCGAGGAACTCCTCCTGCCCGAGCACATGCTCAATAAAATCCATCTCATCCGCCGCGGCCTCGCCGGCCACCGCCCTCTCGAAGCCATGGAACGCTTGCTGTTTTTCCTTAAGAAATTCCCTAACAACCCGCAGATGCTCCTTGAGATCAAAGGCTGATCCGCTCCTCCCCGCCGTCCATCATGCCCCGCGACAACGAACCTGCCATCGAAGTCGAAGTCCTCGAAATCGACGGCGAAGCCCCTCCCCCTCCACGGGATCCGGCCTCCTCGATGGCTCGCATCCATGACGACGACGACAACGACTCCGGCCCGTCCCCCAACCCAACGTCGGCCAATTGGCATGGCTGGCCCGGCCAACTCCGCACGCTGCCCGCTTGGTCTTTGCCGCTACTCATCATTGGCGGTGCCATCCTGCTGGGGCTGGTGCTCACCCTCGGCGTGCTCGTCGCGGCATTGATATTGATCTATCGAACCGTCAGAGGCTTGCTACGCGCACTGTTCGAATGAACGGTTATTTATTCTTGGGTCTTCAAGTCTTGGGTCTTGGGTCTTGGGTCTTGGGCCTGAGGCGCAGCCTCGTTAGAATCCTTGAAAACCAGAATTCGTGGTGAATGAGTCAAGTTCCTGAACGGGAGACGTGACAATGAGCGTTGGACCCTTGAGTTTGTATCAACGTTTGTTAGAGAGATCGAGATTATCGAGGTAATAGACGGTCTTGGTATCGGCGTTGCTGACGAAGCCGAGCCACTCGAGTTGTTTCCATTGGGGGTCGCAGGGCAGGCTGGCAAACGTTTGTGGAGATTGGCCGGGCAGGGTGACCCCAAGATTCCAAGTGGCGGTGGATTGCTTGCCCACGCCAGCGCTAACCTGGAAATGGACCCACTTGTCAACGGGCATCGCTGCGAGGATTTTTCCGGCGACCAGCAGGTTGCCGCCCGTCACCGACAAGCTCGGTCCGGTCCGATACGGCGAGTTGGCATCCCTCCATTCATGGTAGAACTCGACACCCGGTCCGACCCGCAGGTCGAAGGCGCAGCAGGAGATGCCATCGCGATGGTGCGGTTCGAAGTAGAAGTGCGGGTTGAAACGGGCCTGCAAGCCAGGTGCGTCGGTGATGCGCAGACTGTGCGTGCCTGTTGCCGCCGTGTCATCACTCACCCCGATCGAATCGCCCTTGTTCTCCACCTGGATCTTGGCATCGCCTAGCGGGCTGCTTCCGCCACCTTCAAAATCACAGTGGATTTGCAAGGGCGTGAGCGGCGGCGCGGCGGGTGGGTTGGCCATTGCCGGATAGCGACGGGCAGCGGCAAGTTGCTTCCAAGTGGCATCGCCGTACACCCCGGCCAGGCTGAAATCGAAGGGCTTGAAACCGATGGTTTGCAGAGCCGGGTTGTCGCGATGGAGGTGGAAGTCGCGGTTTTTCGCATCGACGAATTTTGGATCGACGGCAAACAGCGATGAGCTATCCCTGCCGGATTTTTGCCAGTCTGCGAAGGATAATCCGGCAAAGTCTGATGCCGCGCCGTCTGTGCACCAATACAGGTTGTGCGACAGTTTTACGTTGGGGTCGAGCCACTGGCCCTCAAACAATTTGCCTTGGTCCCACACGACGATGTTATTGGAAAAGGTGAATGACAGGTGGTCTTCCTTGCGGGATCGTTGAAGTTGGAATTGGGAGGCGAAGGCGAAGATATTATTTCGAATGACGTTTTCCCTGCCGTAGTGCTGATGGAAGCCTCCGGTCTTGGTGTTATACACGAGGTTGTTTTCCATGGTGATGCCGGTGCTGCCTTCATCGGTATAGAGGCCCCAGCCGCCATAGATATAACTTTGGATATCATGGCAAACATTGTTGCTTACGGTGGTACCCTCGGATTGGCCGAGCGTGTACACGGCGCCCATATCGCTGAGCACCCCGTAGCCGAGGTGGTGGATGTGATTGAAATCAATGGTGTTGCGTTTGGCCTGGCTGGGTGCGTATCCCCAGCGCCAACCGACAGACACCCCGGTGTAGCGGAAGTCAGAGATATCATTGTGGGTCACCTGATTGTCGGCGCTGTGACCGATCCACACGCCGATGGCTCCACCAAAGATGTGCCCGCCAGATTGAATGATGTTGTTGTCCACCATGCAGTGGCCAGTGCGATCCGCCTCCGACGGGTTTTCATTGTCCCATCCCTGGCCAATCCGCACCCCGCCCGCCCCGAGGTCGTGCAACTCCGAATGCACAACCCGGCAATTCAGACAAGCACGCCGGAACCACACACCATACACGCCGGTGTGGGCGATTTCACAATTCTCGATGGTTAGATCGTGCGCGGCATCCGCCACAATCACCGCCCCGATGCTATGTGCGGCTTGGCCGTCGCCTTGTCCGTTAGGTGGGAGAGTGTAGCCGGCATATTCAAACGCCAGTCCTTTGAGGGTGATATGTTCGACGCGCCCATCACCTGTGCCGCCATCAAACCGCACAAATTGACTGGCAACCGGCGCGATCACCTGGGCTTGGGTCATGTCCTCGCCGGGCAGCGGGATATACGACAGCGTGCCGTCACGGGCGAGAAACCATTCGCCCGGAGCATCGAGCGCGGCCCGGAAGTTCTCCAAATAATACCGCTGATCCGTGCCCCATTGGAAAAATGGCCACGGTGCCCCGGCGGTGGCGACTAACTGGTTAGAGGCCGCATCCGCCGCCGCGATCCGGTGCCGCGACATTTCCCACGAGTGATAGACCACCGCCGTCACGTCGGCCAATTCCTCTTTGGACAAACGAAAAATCGCCGCCAAATCGTCGCCCCGGCCGATGATCGCGCGGCTCGAGAGATCTGCCTCTCGGCCGGTGAGCGGATCAATGCCGCTCCCTGCCTTGTGCGCCATGTAATGATAGAACTGGTTGGGTGAGCGGGCCCGGGTGGCTCGCGCCCCGTTGACCCATAATTGCTCGAAGCGCCACGTCGGCGGCACGCTTGCCGTCCACACACCGTCGGATCCGGCATGCCAGCCACCGATGGATTTTCCGCATGTTAGAACAGGGCGAGCTCCGGCTGCCGCCTCATAGCTCACCGGTGCCGCAGCGCTGCCACTGTCGCCAGGGCCGAAGTCCACAGGCCCGCCCATCGGATAGGTGCCGGCCGCAAAAGAAACGCGCACCGGTTGCTCCAACGGACCCTTTGCCTTGAGCTTGCGGATGGCGTCGCGGGCACCGGCGAGGCTGGCCAGCGGGCCGTCGCCGGCGGCCTCGGTGGCGGAGCGGCCGGACCAAGCGTCGTTGCCATTCGGGGCGACGTGAATGACAACGGGCACCGCGGCATCTGAGAGTGTGGCTGAGGCGAGACTGATGGTGAGGCCCGTCACCAACCATTGCAGGCGGAACGGCGGCTTGGTGAAAGGCGGGAAAATGAGCATAGCGGGTGATACT
>CAIQXC010000540.1 GCA_903875675.1 Akkermansiaceae bacterium | reverse complement strand
CGAGGCCCTGCTGATGGTGCGCCGATTCTTCAACTATCTGCCGCTCAACAACCGTGAGAAGCCCCCACGGCGCCAAACCACCGACACCGCGGAACGCCTCGAAATGTCGCTCGACACGCTGGTGCCGGATAATCCTAACAAGCCGTATGATATCAAGGAGTTGATCGTCAAGGTGGTGGATGACTTCGAGTTTTTCGAGTTGCAACCGGATAATGCGAAAAACATAGTTATTGGTTTGGCCCGGATGCAAGGAGCACCGGTGGGCATAGTGGCCAACCAACCGCTGGTGCTCGCCGGTTGCCTGGATATCAAGAGTTCGATCAAGGCGGCTCGGTTTGTCAGGTTCTGCGACGCGTTCAATATCCCGGTCCTAACATTTGTGGATGTGCCGGGCTTTATGCCGGGCACGGCCCAGGAATATGGTGGCATCATCACTCATGGTGCCAAGTTGTTGTATGCCTACGCCGAGTGTACGGTGCCAAAAATCACCGTGATCACCCGCAAGGCATACGGCGGCGCTTATGACGTCATGAGCTCCAAACACCTCCGCGGCGACGTCAACTTCGCCTGGCCATCAGCAGAAATCGCCGTCATGGGCCCCAAAGGCGCGGTGGCTATCATCTTCCGCGATGAGAAAAATGACCCGGAAAAACTCGCCGCCCGCGAGCAGGAGTACCGCAGTGCCTTTGCCAACCCGTTCATCGCCGGACGCCGTGGCTACATCGACGACGTGATCATGCCCCACGAGACGCGCAAACGCATCTGCCGCAGCCTCGCCATGTTGCGCAATAAACGCCTCGAAAACCCCTGGCGAAAACACGGCAATATCCCGCTCTAACATGTTCAAAAAAATCCTCATCGCCAACCGCGGCGAAATCGCCTGCCGCATCATCGCCACCGCCCGCCGCATGGGCATCGCCACGGTGGCCGTGTACTCCGACGCCGACCGCGACGCACGCCACGTCATGCTCGCCGACGAGGCTATCAATATAGGCCCTCCGCCGCCGCGCGAATCCTATCTTGCCAGCGAAAAAATCCTCGCCGCATGCCGGGCCAGCGGGGCTGAGGCGGTGCATCCGGGGTACGGATTTCTATCGGAAAATGCTGATTTTGCGCGGCAGGTTGAGGAGGCTGGTCTCACGTTTATTGGCCCCAAGTTTGCTGCCATCGCCGCGATGGGTGACAAGATCGCGTCCAAGAAGTTGGCGTTTGCTGCCAAGGTCAACACGATTCCCGGTTGCAACGAGGTGGTTATCGACGCCAGTGATGCCGCTCGCATCTCCCGGGACGTCGGATACCCGGTGATGATCAAGGCGTCGGCCGGCGGCGGCGGCAAAGGGCTGCGCATCGCCCACAACGACCAAGAGGCACACGATGGCTTTGAGGCGTGCCGTGCTGAGGCGCTGACGAGCTTCGGTGATGACCGCATCTTCATTGAGAAATTTATTGAGGATCCGCGGCACATAGAGATTCAGGTGTTAGGAGACGCAGATGGCAACGTGGTGCACCTGTTTGAGCGTGAGTGTTCGATTCAACGGCGGCACCAGAAGGTCATTGAAGAGGCCCCGTCGCCATTTCTGGACGAGGCGATGCGCAGCGCGATGGGTGAACAGGCGGTGGCGCTTGCCAAGGCTGTGGGTTACGAGTCGGCCGGCACGGTGGAGTTTATTGTAGGCAAGGACCGCGGGTTCTATTTTCTCGAAATGAACACCCGGCTGCAAGTCGAGCATCCGGTCACCGAAATGATCACCGGCTTGGATCTGGTGGAGTTAATGATTCGGGTGGCGGCTGGCGAGGCGCTGCCGTTCCAACAGGACGAGTTGAAGATCCGTGGCTGGGCGATTGAATGCCGCATCAACGCCGAAGACTCACTGCACGAATTCCTGCCCTCCATCGGCCGCATCGTGCGCTATCAACCGCCGGAAACCGTGGCTGGCTGTGTGCGGGTGGACACCGGCGTGTATGAGGGAGG
>CAIQXC010000539.1 GCA_903875675.1 Akkermansiaceae bacterium | reverse complement strand
TGCTTTTCATGCCCTCATGGTCGGCCAGGTCCTGGGCCATCGCGCCGAAGCCCAGCGTCGTCTGGCGCTTGATGTCGGAGGCCCCGATGTTGGAAGTCATGATGATGATGGTGTTGCGGAAGTCAATCTTGCGGCCTAATGAATCCGTGATGGTGCCTTCCTCGAGGATTTGCAGCAATAGATTCATCACATCCGGATGAGCCTTTTCGACTTCATCGAAGAGCACAACCGAGTAGGGCCGACGTCTGACGGCCTCCGAGAGTTGACCGCCCTCCTCATGGCCGATGTAGCCTGGCGGCGACCCGATAAGCCGCGAGGAAGTGAATTTTTCCATGTACTCGGACATGTCGATCTGGATGAGGGCATCCGCGTCACCAAACATGAACTCGGCGAGGTGGCGGGCCAGATAGGTTTTGCCGACGCCAGTTGGGCCGAGGAAGAGGAACGATCCGATAGGCCGGCGGGGGTCCTTGAGGTCGGCACGTGAGCGGCGCAGGGCTTTGGAGATGGTGATGACCGCCTCGTTCTGACCGATGACGCGGCTTTTGAGTTCGTCCTCCATCTTGAGGAGTTTTTCAGTTTCCTTTTCCTCCATGCGGCGCAGGGGCACGCCGGTCCATTTGGAGACCACGGCCATGATATCGTCATCGGTGACGGTGACGACGGTTTCCTCGGACGAGGCACGCCAGTGCTTGAGGGTTTCCTCGAGTTCCTTTTTGGTGTGTTTTTCAGCGTCGCGAAGGGAGGCGGCTTTTTCAAAATTCTGTTCGGCGATGGCGGCCACTTTATCGCGGTTGATCAGGGTGATCTTCGCCTCAAACTCCTTGATGACCGGCGGCCGGGTCAGCGTGCCAATGCGAGCCCGGGCTCCGGCCTCATCAAGCACATCGATCGCCTTGTCCGGCAGAAATCTCGCCGTTAGATAACGGGACGTCAGCTTGACGGCGGCCTCGATGGCCTCGGGAGTGAACTTGGCCTTGTGGTGGCTTTCATACTTATCCTGCAGGCCCTGGAGGATCTTGATGGTGTCGCTAACGGAAGGTTCCTCGACCTTGACTTGTTGGAAGCGGCGTTCGAGAGCGGCATCCTTTTCGATGTACTTGCGGAATTCGTTGAGGGTGGTGGCACCGATGCACTGGAGTTCGGCGCGGCTGAGGGCGGGTTTGATAATGTTAGACGCATCCATGGTGCCTTCGGCGGAGCCGGCACCGACGATGGTGTGGAGTTCGTCGATGAAGAGAATGATATTCTTGGCTTTGCGGATTTCGTCCATCACCGCCTTGATTCGCTCTTCGAACTGGCCGCGGTATTTGGTGCCGGCGACCATCAGTGCGAGGTCGAGGGTGATCACCTTGCGGTCGCGCAACAATTCGGGGACGTTGCCGCTGGCGATTTCCTGGGCGAGGCCCTCGACGATGGCGGTTTTACCGACGCCAGCTTCGCCGATGAGGACTGGGTTATTTTTGGTACGGCGGCAGAGGATTTGGATGACGCGCTCGATTTCGCTCTCACGGCCGATGACTGGATCGAGGCCACCTTCTCGAGCGACCTTGGTGAGGTCGCGGCCGAAGGCATTGATGGCCGGGGTCTTGACTTTGCCGGGGGTTTCCTGAGCTTGGCCTTGTCCCTGAGGCGGGGATTGGCCTTGCGATTTTCCTTGGGCAGGCATTTCGGCTTCCTCGAACGGGCCATCGCCATCTTCGAGATCATCGTCATCGTCGTCATCATCGTCATCGGCGTAATCTTCCGGGGAGAAATTCGGGTCGATTTCGGCAAGGATTTCGTTCCGGGTGCGCTGGATATCCACATCGAGGCGGCGAAGGACGCGAGCGGCGATGCCCTCGCCTTCGCGCAGCAGGCCCAACAACAAGTGCTCGGTGCCGACGTAAGAATGATTGAGGGCCTTGGCTTCCTTGTTAGCAAAAGCCAGCACTTTTTTGACGCGCGGGGTGTAGGGGATGGTGCCGGTGGATTTTTGGGGTGGGCCGGAGCCAACCTCTTTTTCGACTTCCATGCGCACGGCTTCGAGTTCGAGGCCCATGTGTTGGAGGACGTTGACGGCGACGCCTTGGCCGAGCTTGATGAGGCCCAAGAGCAAGTGCTCGGTGCCGATATAGGCGTGGCTGAAGCGATCGGCCTCCTTGCGAGCCAAGGCGAGGACTTGTTGGGCGCGTGGGGTGAAGTTATTCATAATTCGTCTGGGGGATTGGCGGGTTGCGAGGAGGAGGGTGGCTCACCGGCCGATGGGGTACAGGTATCCGAGGACTGGAGGTTTTGCAAGCGGGAGCGGATGATTTGAGCGCGGATGGCATCGCGCTCTTCCGGGGAGAGTTTGCGCACGGCGTGCAACTGCAAATGGGCTGGCTGAATGTCCATCAGCAATGAGTCGCACAGAAGGATGGTATCGGCTGGAAAAAATCCCAGCGTTCCTCCCAAACGCAGCAATGAGAGATGGTTGAGCGCCTCCTTGGAGTCGATGATATGGGCATGGCGCAGCACACCGTAGGCGCGGCCGATTTTATCGGCGACCATTTCCGGATCATCTTCGAGGAGTTTTTCGCGGGCGTTCTGCTCGTGTTGGGCCACCTGGCCAATGACCCGTTCCAGCCGCCGGATGATCGTCTCCTCGCTTTCACCGAGAGTCGATTGATTGGAAATTTGATAGAGATGACCCAATGATTCAGTGCCTTCACCGTAGAGGCCGCGCACGGCCAGACCGATTTTGCCGACGGCTTGGAGGACCTGGCCGATTTGGTCACTGAGAACCAAGCCTGGCAAGTGCAACATCACGGAGGCACGCAGGCCGGTGCCCAGATTGGTGGGACAAGTGGTGAGGTAGCCGAGGGTGGGATCGAAGGCAAATTCGAGGGTGGTTTCCAGTTCGGTGTCGAGGGCGCTGAGGGCCTCGAAGGCGGAGCTGAGTTGGAGGCCGGGGCGGATTGCCTGCATGCGCAGGTGGTCTTCCTCGTTGAGCATGAAACTGAACGACTGGCGGCGCTCGATGACGACGGCGGAGCCCTCGCTGCGGGCGGCGTGTTCGCGTGACACGAGGTGGCGTTCGACGAGCACCTGTTTTTGGACGGAGGAAAGATCGCTGAGTTCTTGCGAAAAGGCGTCTTTCATGACGGATAGGGCCTCGACGGATGGGCGCATCAACTCGAGGGCTAATGCCCGCTGCTCGCGTTTGGCCCAGCCGGGAAACGGCTGGCGACGCAGGTTGCGGGCCAAGCGGATCCGCGATGTGAGCACAGCTCCATCGGCTGCGGCACCGCCGGTCATCCAGTCGGCTGGATTCTTGATTAGGGTTGAAAAACGCATCATGGCAAAGCGAGGGAGTGGATTTCATCGCGCAGGCCGGCGGCCTCCTCGTAATTTTCGGCGGTGACCGCCTGTTCAAGGCGTGAGCGGAGGTCTTGGAGGCGTTGGTGCTTGAATTGGAGGGCCATGAGACCCTCGGGGACTTTTCCGACGTGGCTGGCTCCCTTGTGCATGCCGCGCAACATCGGCGTGATTTCCTCACGAAATAATGTGTAACACTCGGCACAGCCAAAGCGCCTGACCCGCCGCAAATCCTCCAACGTGAAGCCGCACGCCTGACAAACTTTGCTAGCACCGGCCGGCTGATGACCGCCGATCACCCCGCCTAACTCACCGCTGATGCCGCCGAGCAGCAAATCCGCTAGAGAGAAACCGGTCGGGTCGGTCACACCACGCTCCTTGGCGCAAGATTCGCACAAGCTCACCTTCTTCATCTGTCCTTCGACGAGTTGGGTGAGGAAGACACTCGCTTTGGTATCGCAAAAGTCACATTTCATATCCGGACAAAACTAGGGCCACAGCCAGCGAGATGCGACGAAAAACCCATCCCTGCTAGCAAAATATTTTTCTGTACCCTCATAAGATCGGCGTGCCACTGGTGTGAGTAAGCTGTTTGAACCCCTCGATGAAGCGGCGGGTCAAGGGGCCGGGGCTGCCGCTGCCGATGGTGCGGCGGTCGAGGGACACCACTGGAATGACCTCTGCGGCCGTGCCGGTGAGGAAGCACTCGTCGGCGATAAAAATGTCGTAGCGGGTGAGCGAACGCTCGTGGAATGGGATGGCGAGGGAAGCGGCCAATTCGAGGATGACGCCGCGGGTGATGCCATCCAGCGCGCCATCACTGATGAGCGGGGTGAGCAAAACACCATTTTTAATGATGAACAGGTTGTCCCCGGTGCACTCAGCCACATAGCCCTGCTCGTTGAGCATGATCGCTTCTAACGCGTTGGCTTGGATCGCCTCGACCTTGGCCATGATGTTATTGAGGTAATTGAGGCTCTTGACCTGGGGCATCAGCGCACCGGGGGAGGGCCGACGGGTGGCACAGGTGATGAGGGCGAGTCCGTTGGTGTAGTGTTCCTCCGGATAGAGCTTGATGGTCGATGCGATGATGAACATGGACGGCCTCGGACACAGGTACGGATTGAGGCCCAGCTCGCCACAACCGCGAGTGACCACCAACCGGATGTAGCCGTCGCTGAGGCCGTTGGCAACCACCGTCTCGCAAGTGAATCGGCAGACGTCCTCCTGGCTCCAAGGCAGGTCCAACACGATGGCGCGGGCCGACTCGAAGAGCCGCCGGATGTGGTCTTCCAAGCGGAAGATGCGGTCGTTGTAAAACCGGATCCCTTCAAAGACACCGTCGCCATAGAGCAAGCCGTGATCAAAGACCGAAATCTTCGCTGCTGCTTCATCCACCAAATTGCCATCGAGCCAAATTTTCATGAGTGCGTGTGCCGCGAGCCTAGGCGAGTGCCCGCCCGTGGCAAGCGGGAGATTGCAAATTCATGCATTTTCGCCTGAATCGATGAAATTAGAGCGTTCCACAAGCCGTCACGACGGACTCTGGAACGCTGCACCAGCGGCGTGTCTCTGACCGCCGCTGCGCATGAGATGCCTTGTAGCGGCGTGTCTGTGACCGCCGCTGCGACTGAAATACCTTTGGGCACGAACACAGGCATTTATGGCTGAGCAAACCGTTTGCGTTAGTGCCTAACCGTGATTCGGTACTTGGCAGGCAGGGCTGGCACTGGCAAGATCAGCCCATGAATTCTGTTGATGGAACATGTGTCGGGCAGCGGTTGGTGATTGATGAAACCGGCCCACCTTTGGAAAAACTCCGGCTGCAGGCGTTCAGCCCGCCACCACTCGATGCCGGCCAGGTGCTCGTTAGGATGCTCGCCGCCCCGGTGAATCCCGCCGATCTGAATTTCATCGAAGGCACCTATGGCGTGAAGCCGCAGTTGCCGGCAACCCCGGGCGTGGAAGGCTGCGGCGTGGTTGAAGCCAGCGCATCTCCTAACTACCAGCCGGGCGAAAAGGTGATTTTCCTGCGCCGCGCCGCCACTTGGGCCACTCATACGGTGGTGGAAGCGGATGCCTTGTTCAAGCTGCCGGCCGAGATCAATCCCCTGCAGGCCGCCATGCTCAAGGTCAATCCCGCCACCGCCTGGCGCTTGTTGCACGGCTTTGGCAAACCGCAAGCCGACGAATGGATCGTCCAAAATGCCGGCAACTCGGCAGTCGGCCGCTGCGTCATCCAGCTCGCTCGCGAACTGGGTATCCGCACGCTCTCACTGGTGCGTCGGCCTGAATTGATCGATGAACTCACCCAGCTCGGCGGCGATTTGGTGCTATTGGATGAAGAACCCAGCCTGGCTGCCGCCAAGACTGCGCTCGGAGGAGCCAAGGCCGCGCTGGCATTCAATGCGGTTGGCGGCGACAGCGCGCTGCGCCTGATGAATTTGCTGCGAGAAGGCGGCATTCACATCACCTTTGGCGCGATGGCACGGCGGCCTCTGACGATTCCCAACGGCCTGCTGATTTTCCGCGACATCCAAGTGCGCGGGCTGTGGGTGACGCGCTGGATCGAACACGCCCCGGATGCGGAAGTGCGCGGCGTATATGCCGAGTTGGCCGCGCGGGTGGCCGCCGGTGCCTTGGTGCAACCGGTGGATTCCACTCACCAACTCGGCGATTTTCCCGCAGCACTGGCGCGGCTCAGCGCGGCGGATCGAACGGGCAAGGTGTTGTTCGCGCCCGATTCGGGGGGCTTGACCTTGCAAAGCTAAAATTGCTGCCGTTAGGTCAAGTTTCCGGCTCTTGCGTCTCCTTGCGTCTTGCGTCTGAGGCGCAGCCTCGCTAGCAGACGCGAATGGTCTCAATGTCTAGCAAACAGCCGAGCTTGGCCAGCTTATCGGCAAGGTGACCGATGCCCACCGCGCAGTGGTGGGCCGGACCGGCGGCATTCCATTGCTGGATAAATGCCCGTGCGCCACAGGGGAAACGGTAGCGGCTGTTGGTGTTGCCGATTTCCAAGATAGGTCCGGGCACCGATTCTGCCTCGGCGCAGAGCAGGGCGAGTTTGCCGCCGGGCCGCTCGATGACCGAGAGCAGGGTGACGGGGCCGTGTTTGACGGCCATTTCGACGGACACGCCACGGCCGACCTTGCCATGATAGACCTTGAGGGGACGTACCTTGGTCTTGCCCTGGGCAATGGCGATGTGGCCGGGCCCGTCGTGGCCCATGAGCACCACGTCGTCGGCAAAGTCCATCGCATAGTATTCGGTGAACGAACCACCAGCCCCGAACAGATCCATGATCTTCATCGCCTGCACGTTCTTCACCTCATATTCACCTGCCACCGGAATCCCTCGTCCAGTCAGTTGCGAGGTTCCCAAAATGATCGACGCCAGCGCCGCCTCGTTGTCCCCCACCCCGGTGCCTTTGTAATAATACGCCAGAGAACCTAGCCGGTAATCCGCCACCAACCGGTCAAGCGCCACCGCAGTGCGCGCCGCCTCCGCCAAATCTTCTTCCGGACAATCCGCCTGCACATCGAACACCTCATCAAACTCTAGCATTCTAGCAGAAATCTCGGCGTCACTCACGTCGCGGCGAAACGCGGCGAGTTCATCCACTTCCAATAACTCTACGTGGGTGCCGAAGGTCGTGCATTGCAAGGTAACATCTGAATAGATATCTAACATCCCGCCGTAGTAGTGGCCCATCAGGCCGAGCCGGTTGGATGCCATGCCGGCTGCCACCCGCGCGGCCTCCACCCAGGCGTCCACCTCACGCCAGCACTCGGGATCGTCGTCCAGGACGCCAGTGACTTGATGGAAGGGGATGCCGGCGCGCTGGAAAACGTTGGCAATCTCTGGCACCGGACAAGGCGAACAAAATGCCAGCCACTCGCCCGTCATTTGCGTCCGGTCGCCCAGCGCGTTGAAACTCGCGTAGTCGATGGCCGGCTCCGGCACCAAGTTGAGCACCACCACCGGCACCTTCGCCCGCCTAACCACCGGTAGCACCGTGGAGGACAAGGCATAGGTGGTGACGTGGAGGAAAATGATATCAACATCGGCCCGCCGGAATTCGCGACCGGCGGCGTAGGCGCGGTCGGCGTTGTCCACCAACCCGAGGTTGACGACCTCCACGCCCGGCCGGCCGAGTTTCCCGGCGACCCGAGCGACATAGCCTTCGAGCCGTTCCTTGAGTCCGGCAAATTGCGGCCAGTAGGCATCGAGGCCGATGCCAAACAGGCCGACGCGCAGCGGTTGGACGAATGGCTCAGCCACGGGTGGACAGGACTTGTTTCTCATAAGTCTTCAGGACGTCCAGCCACGCCGCGCCTAACGGAACATTCTGGCGTCGGCAGTGCTCGTCCCACACCAGGCCCCACGGCAGCGACTTGCATTCCTCAATGAGCGCCAGCCGCGAGGTGAAATCCCCCGCGGTCTCGAACTCGCGCAATTTCGCGTAGGGTTCCAACAACGCGAGCAGCAGGCCCTTGAGTGAGTTGCGGGTGCCAATGACCCAGGCAGCCACGCGGTTGATGCTGGCGTCGAAATAATCGAGGCCGATGTGGGTGCGGCCGAGGAAGTCCCCGCGAACCAGTTCCTGCATCAGCGCCAGCGTCGGATCATCTAGCAAAACCACGTGGTCACTGTCCCAACGCACACCGCGGGACACGTGCAGGAGGATTTCCGGCACAAACTGCAACACCGATGAAATCTTGTCGGATAAGTTTTCTGTCGGATGAAAGTGGCCGGCATCCAGACAGCAAAGGATTTGGTTCTTGATCGCATACCCGAGATAGAATTCGTGCGAGCCGACGACATAACTCTCCGAGCCGATTCCGAAAAGTTTGGACTCCACCGCATCCAGATGCAATTTCGGGTCGATCTTCTCGGCAAACACCGCGTCAAGCGACGCCTCCAATCGAGCACGCGGTGCCTTGCGGTCCGCCGGCAAATCCTTCGAGCCATCAGGTATCCACAGGTTCGTCACCGTCGTGGATCCGAGTTGGCGGCCCATCTCAGCTCCAATCCGCCGACACGCCTTGCCGTGCTCTATCCAAAATTCACGGATCCCCGCGTCCTGATGAGTTAGGGTTAGTCCGTCGTCCGCCTTGGGGTGCGCGAAATACGTCGGGTTGAAATCCAAGCCCAAGCCATTCGCCTTGGCCCAGTCGATCCAGCTTTGGAATTGGGTGGTTGTCAGAGCGTCGCGATCGACCTTGCCGCCGCTGAAGTCCGCATAACAGGCATGGAGGTTGAGGCGGTGGCGGCCTGGAATGAGCGCGTACGCCTGTTCCAGATCGGCACGCAACTCGACAATGCTGCGCGCCTTGCCCGGATAGTTGCCGGTGACGGCAAGGCCGCCGCCGAGTTCTCCGCCGACTTTTTCAAAGCCGCCGACGTCATCGCCCTGCCAGCAATGCAGTGAGATGGGAGTGGCGGCAAGCCGTTGCAGGGCAGCTTCGGTGTCCACGCCGAGAGCGGCGTAGGTGTCTTGGGCAATGGTGTAGGCATTCATAATAAGATCAATGATAGTTGAATTTCATCCTTATCTGCCGAGGTAGTTGCCATAACCAATCACCAGAGTGGACATCACCAGCACGGCGAGGCCAAGGAACAGCAGACGTCTGGCCTTGGGACTCGAGCCCTTCCATTCGTGGAGGGCCAAGCCCCAGATGGAGCTGAAGATGATGATGGAGGCCATGTGCAGCGTCCAACTCGAGAATTTGTATTGGCCCATCTGGGTTTCGCCCATCGAGTAGAAGAAAAATTGGAAATACCAGGTGATCCCGGCCAGCGCCGAGAAGATATAGTTGCCGAGCAGCGGCACCGGTGTCTTATCGTGACGGCCATCGAACTTGGCACCCTTGCCGGCCGGCGCACCCTCACCACCGGCGGCCTCGGCATGATAGTGCGGCGACTGCTCGCCGGGCTTCGAACTGAAATACTGATAGCCGGTCTTGTTGCGCAAGTTGAGCAGGAGGCACCAGATGAAGTTGGTGGTGAATCCACCCAACAAAACAATAATCAACACCGGCAACCCGGTCCACAGACTGTGCTTGGCATGGATGGCGATAAGATCCGCACCGCTTTCCGACACCGCCAGCGCGGTTTCCTTTTCCGCCAGAGTGCTCATTTCCTGGACGATTTTGAGCTTCTTGGCATCTGCGGAAATAACAGCGAGACGCTTGGCATAGGCCGCCACTCGCACGCCGAGCGGCGAGGTATCGCCAGCTACTGCCGATGCCAGCGACTCAGCCTTGGTCTGGGCCTTGGGAAGATCGGCTTGCAACTTGGACAACGTCGCATCGCCTGCGGCAACCTTGGCATCGTTCAACTCACCGATCTTGCGTTGGATCACGTAGGGATCCTCGATGGCCTTCGTCACACCGGCTAGATTCTGGTCTTTCTCCGCCAGCATGTCCTTCAACGGACTCTCAGAAGCAAACATCGCCTTCACCTCATCGTCCGCCGGTTGATTCGCCCGCTGCACGATCTTGCCTTCCTTGGCCGCCGAATTAACCATGTCCACCTTGAGAGTGGTCTCGCGGATGAAGTCGCCGGCACTCAGACCGTAGGCGAAGCACGCACTCATGATGCCGGAAAAGGTG
The DNA here is from genome assembly GCA_903875675.1 of Akkermansiaceae bacterium. Classification (GTDB taxonomy): domain Bacteria; phylum Verrucomicrobiota; class Verrucomicrobiia; order Verrucomicrobiales; family Akkermansiaceae; genus Luteolibacter. Next base: position 1,854 of record CAIQXC010000539.1, on the reverse strand, counting down.
GCCACCAAAATGCCTTTTTTGAAATTGAACTCCTTGACGGTTTCGAGTTTGTCTTCCTCTGACATTTCGGCCTCCTTGGTGTGGCCGGCGATCGCGGTGATAATGATGCCCACAAGACAAACTCCCAGACCGGCCAGCACCCAGCGGCCATGCACCGGGTCAATTAGCTTGGAGGTGAACTCGCCCTTGTAGATGGGTGGAATGAGCATGCCGAACACCGTGCAATACCCGAGCGCCACCGCCATCCCCAGTGACATCCCCAAATAGCGCATCGTCAGCCCGAATGTCAGCCCGCCAAACCCCCACAACAGACCGAACAGATAGGTATAGAACCAGACATGGCCCGGGGTTTCCTTGAGCACCGTGAGCACGTCGGTGGTGTTGAGAATGGCGAAAAACCACGGCGCAATGAGCCATGAAAAGAAGCCGCCGACGAGCCAGTAGGTTTCCCAGGACCAGCGTTTGACGCCCTTGTAAGGCACATAAAAACTGCCGGAGGCGAGGCCGCCGAGCCAATGAAAGAAGACACCAAGAATCGGATTCATGAAAATCGAGTTGTGTGGGTTGGTATTGGATTGGGGCTTTGCGCGTGGCCCCGACGCGACCTCGCGGACGTCTCCATGCGCAGATACCTGAACTTGTTGTAGCCAGTGCGCGGGCATTTGGCTACTTTTGCTTTGCCAAAGTTTGCGACAAGCCGCCCCCATTGCCACAGCAACTATTAGCTGATCTACCCCCAACAAGCCCCATGCCAACCCAAGTTTTGCGTCAAGCGCCCCGCAATTTTGCCCGCTACCTGCCGATTGACGACGCGCTGTTTGCCAGTCCGGTGTTCCTGACGAGTGCCGGGCGCACCACGATTGCGCCGGGTGCCGCCTATCCGCCACCGGGACACCCCGATCTCTATCAATTTGAGTGGCGCGAGGGCCGCGTCCTGCCCGAGTTCTCGCTGCTATGGTTGGAGGCCGGCTCCGGCATCTGGGAAACCCAGCGCGGCGCATTCCCAATCCGCGCCGGCCAGGTCGGCCAGGTGCTCTCCGGCCAGTGGCATCGCTACCGGCCAGATCCGGCCAGCGGATGGACCGAGTGCTGGGTCCAGTTCAATGGCCGCCTCGCCCACGAACTGGAAGCCAGTGGGCATTTCTCCTGCGCCAGCCCGGTCTCCACTCCCGGCCATCCGCGGCTGTTCGCCCGCGAGTTTCTGGCATTCCTGCGCGACATTGCAGCGGCGGATTTCACCAACAGCACCGCCCAAGGCCTGCGCCTGCTGGGTTTGTTGGGCGCACTCAATGATCCGGCCCAAGCCGACACCACCACCACCCCGCGAAACCTGATAGAAAGGGCCCGCCAGCACATCTGGAGCCACAGCCACCGCCAATTGAACGTCAGCGAGGTGGCTGAGCACCTCCACGTGAGCCGCCGCACCCTCGAGCGTGCCTTCAGCGCTGCTAGCCTGCCCGGCGTCTTGGACGAAATCACCCGCTGCCGCCTCAACCGCGCCGAGCGCCTGTTGCGTGAAACCCACCTGCCGGTCCAGCACATCGTCAGTCTGGCGGGCTTCGGCACTGCCGAGCAAATGCGCCTGCACTTTCACGCCCGTCACCGCCTCAGCCCGGCCCAGTACCGAAATGCCCACCCACAGGGCTGAATCACTGATGACAATCACGCCCTGTCGCACAAGGATGCCTTCTGTCTTCCGTCTTGGAGCGACAGCGATCTTCTGTCTTCTTACACCCGCAGCACCCAGCGCGTCATTTCGATGCCTTCATTCGCTTTGATAAGCAACTCTGTCTTGTCCCGTGCATAGCTGGCCTTCACCAGAGTTTCGAGCACGTCCATCACATGATTGGACAG
>CAIQXC010000538.1 GCA_903875675.1 Akkermansiaceae bacterium | reverse complement strand
AGCTGGAGTGCAGACATGATGCCAATGACTGGCTTGCTAGGGGTTGTGACCTCCGCGATGGCTTTGGACAGGTGGTATTCCAGCATCGTCTCATCGTTAGGATCGAGAAAAGGAATGACGCTGGTGCGGTCCAAGCAAGACACGGCAAGGCCAAAGTAGAGGTTCTGATCGTCCATCCGCTGGCCATTGATGCCATCGAGATTCGCCGAATCCTCGGCGTCTGTGTCGGGCTGCGGGTCAAGTTCATCAATGCGCAATTGGCCCTTGGATAACGATCGGTATTCCTTCAGCAGTTCGTCAACCCGCCGCATGTGCAGCTTGAGGGCCTCCGGCATGTAGGCAGTGTTACGAGATGCGTAGTAGCGAATCACCACCGGTGTGTCCAATTCGGAAACGATCGAACGGGTGCCGTCCGAAAGCGTATGAATCTTGTTCTCGGTGAAATCGTAACCGCGGCTGCCGACCGGGGCGAGGGCCACGAGCCAGTTGGCAAGCACGGCGATGGTGACCAGAGCGCCGACGCCAAAGGCGGCACGGGTGACGGGGTGGGTTGGTTTGTGAGCCATGGGATGAAATGGATGAAAATAAAATTGTTTTTAGAGAGGGATTATGAGCGTTTGGCCGAGAGGATGGCACTGGTGCCAAGCAGGGATACCAAGATGATGGAGCCGAACCAAACCAAGTCCTGCAAGCGGAACAGGCCGCGGATGAGGGAGCTGAAGTGATTCCACACGCCGAACGATACGGCCGCTTCAATGGCTGAGGGCGACACCGCCTTGCCCAACTCGCGGGTAAAATCATCATAGCCGCAAAGCACCATCGTCACACAGATCAACACCGAAACAATCAGGCAGACGACCTGGTCCCGGGTGCAGGCCGATACGAGCATGGTGATGGCCAGAAACGTGCAGCAAACCAGCAGACTGCCGATGTAGCCGGCGAGGATTGCGCCGTTATCGGGTTTGCCGAGGTAATTGACGGTGAGGACAATCGGGAACGTGCACGCCAAGGCAACCAACCAGACGGTGGCCGCCGCGACGAATTTGCCGATGATCGCACTGCTGGTGGAAACCGGGAACGTGCCTAGCAACTCGATGGTGCCGTTGCGTTGTTCGTCAGCCCACAGACGCATGCCCACTGCCGGGGCCAGCAACATGAAAATCCACGGATGCCAAAAAAAGAAGGTCCATTCCAGTGAGGAATCGCCCACTCGCATGAAGTTGCCAAAGCTGAAGGCTAGGCCCATGGATAGCAGCAGAAAGATCACAATGATCGCGTAGGCCGTGGGCTGCGCGAAGTAGCTGCCAAGCTCACGTTTATAGATAGTTAGGGAGGACATGGAAGATATTGGATGAAATGTGGTGGTTAGGAAATTGCGGCGTCTTCGCTTGACACTGACGTCTTAATAGCGGGCACCTTCGGTGTCGCGGGTGGTGACGGTGCGGAATAAGTCGGTGAGCGACCCGCTGCCCGATTGGGCGACGAGTTGGGCAGGGGTGCCATCTGCAACGATGGTGCCGCGATCGACGATGACTGCACGGGTGCAAGCCGCCTCAACCTCTTCGAGGATGTGAGTGGAGAAGAGGATGGCTTTGGTCTTGCCCAAGCGCTTAATGAGTTGGCGGACCTCGTGCTTCTGGTTGGGGTCGAGTCCATCAGTCGGCTCATCCAGAATCAGCACTTCGGGATCATGCAGCAGGGCCTGGGCAAGGCAGGTGCGGTGACGATACCCTTTCGATAGGGTATCGATCGATTGCGCCGCCACCGAGGCCAGCGAACAGGTTTCGATGGCACGCTCGACCGCATCCTTTTTGGCGCTGCCGGACAGGCCGCGAATGGCAGCGCAAAACCGCAGAAACCCGATGACGGTCATGTCCCGGTAGAGTGGCGCGGACTCCGGCAGGTAACCGATCTTGGTCTTGGCCTCGGCCGGCCGATCCACGATCGAGATGCCACAGACTTTGGCATCTCCGGAAGTGGGTGGGAAAAACCCGGTGATCATCCGCATGGTGGTGGATTTGCCGGCCCCGTTGGGCCCGAGAAACCCAAGAACCTCACCTTTGTTCACCGAGAACGACAGATGGTCCACGGCGGTTTTGGTTCCGAACTGTTTTGTTAAACTGTCAACTTCGATCATGTGAAATAAGTGGAATTGAGGTGCATTATCCTGCGTTTCGGATTCGGGTTAGTAACGACGCCAACACAGATTCTTGTGTAAATTCATGACTTTTTTTGCCAAAAAAATGCCCTCTGGGGTCCCCCCCCGAGCGACCGGCGGGTCGCACCGCAGATGGCAATTACAAAATGGCTGACATCATCTGCAGGCTTAGCCGTGGGGCGTGGCTGTGGACGCGAAAGACGTCCCCCCCCCAATGACTGGCATGATTTATGATTTTGATGGTGTTAGGTTTGCTGGTGCGAAGGATTGTGGGCTCAAGAGCGGTCGAGGGGGCCGCGGTCGCGGTCGATGCGGAAGGGGCGGCCACGGAGACGAGCGTTGCGGGTGCGATCGATGACTTGATTGACGAAGGCTTCGGGCACATCGACGAGGGAATGTTTGGGGAATAGGGAGATGCGGCCAAGGCAACCATCGGGCAAGCCGGCCTCGCGGTAGAGCATGCCGACGATTTCCTTGGCCATGACGCCATGGGTTTTCCCGAGGGAAAGGAACAGGCTGGCCATGCCGTGTCCGGAAGTTTGGGCATCGCGCGAACCGGGGGGGACCGCCCGCTCGGACCGCTCTGGCCGGGATTTCGGACCGCTTTCGCGCAAAAAGACCGGGTCCTTGGATTTTTTAAACTTCGCATCGCGAGGATCGCGGCGTTCGGGTTCTCGGTCTTCCTCGATGGCGGAGCCTTCACGCCCGCTAGCCTCGCGCAGTAACGTCACCAGAGCGCCGGCAATATCGGTAGGCGTGTGCCCTTGCTCCAAGAGCCGGTCAATATTATCCTGATAGGCATCGAATTTCCCGGTTTCGAGGCGCTCTTTCAGGGAGTCAAAAATCAGGTCGGCTCGGCGGCCTTCGACTTGTTCCTGGGAAGGGATGCGTTCGCGCCGAATGACCGAGCGGGTGTAGCGCTCAATGGATTGGATGCGGTAAATTTCCCGGCCATAAACGAAACTCACAGCCCGGCCGGAGCGCCCGGCACGGCCAGTGCGGCCGATGCGGTGGACATAATCCTCGGGGTCGGTGGGCAAATCGTAATTGAAAACAATGTCGATCTCATCGATGTCGAGGCCGCGGGCCGCGACGTCAGTGGCGACCAGCAACTCCACCGATCCCTCACGAAAACGCTTGAGAACCCGCTCGCGCATTTGCTGGGTCATGTCCCCGTGCAAGCGGTCGGCAGCATAACCTCGGTTGACGAGATCTTCTGTGCATTCGTCCACCGAGCGCTTGGTATTGCAAAAAATCAGGGCCAGCCGTGGAGGGCTCATGTCAAGAATGCGCGAGAGCACCTCAACTTTAGAACGCTGGCGCACCTCAAAGTACGATTGGTCAACCGTCGAGACGGTGCGGGATTTTTGCTGAACTTCAATGATTTCCGGATTTTTTCCAAAACGTTGAATCAGGCGTGAGACACCCGGGTTCATGGTGGCCGAGAAAAACAACGTCTGGCGATCGGCGGAAAGTGCCGCCAGCAACTCATCCATTTCATCGCGAAATCCCATGTCCAGCATGCGATCGGCCTCATCGAGAATAGCCAGCTTGATCCGGGAGGCATCAAACGAGCCGCGCCGCAAATGATCCAGCAGGCGGCCGGGGGTCCCCACAATCAGCTGGGCACCGGAGCGCAAGGCCCGCAATTGGCGGTCCATCGGGGCACCGCCGTAAACCGGGGTGGCGTGCAAGCCAATGAGTTTTGCGCCAAGCCGGTGGACGTCTTCGCATACCTGCACCGCCAGTTCGCGTGTCGGGCAAAGGATCAGGACCTGTGGATGGAGTGAGTTCACATCCAGCAACGCAAGAGCAGGCAGTGCGAAAGCGGCGGTCTTGCCAGAACCGGTTTCTGACAGCCCAACCAGATCCCGGCCCTGCAACGCTGGCCGGATGCTCATGGCCTGGATGGGCGAGGGGCGCTCGTAGCCCAAAGTTTCAATGGCCTCAAGCAGGCAAGGAGGGAGGCCTAGTTCGGAGAAAGGTGGTGTTTCCATAAGGGGTGGGCGGAGCGTAAAATGGACGAGTGGAGGCTTTCAGAAAAAATGCCACCGCTCGCGGCGAAGAGTCATCGGCTTGTTCAACGCAGAAAACAAGCATTGAAAAATCCACCGAATGAAAATTTCATGATAGCAGTGATTCTATCATTGACTAGCGGGCTGGTATTTTATGGGTCTGGGCGTGAAAGCGCAGCGGCGTGAGACGAGTCCGTTGTGTACGATGAAAGCCGCAGATGCATACAGGCGCTGGCTTTTCGAAAATAGGCGTGCGAGCGGAGTCCCGGCAACAGGAGCTGAACTCAGGGTTCGACCTCAAAAGCGCCACGGGGTCGAGCCAGCTCAATTCCCTGAAATGCGAGGACTGGTTCCATCCTAGGGTCCTTGAAAAGCCAAAGTTCCTGTCGTTAGGTCAAGTTTTCTTCTCTCCTGTCTTCAAGTCTTGCCTCTTGAGTCTGAGGCGCAGCCTCGCTAGGACTTCTTGCCGTCATTTGTCTTTGCTCGCGGGCTGAAATGGCATAGGACACCCCTGCAACGCTACATGAGATTGTTCCGCATCCTGATTTTCAAAGAGCTGAAAGGGTTTTATCTGGCCCCTTTTGGATGGATCGTGCTGGCCTTTGTGACGCTGATGCAAGGGATTTCCTTATCGACGGCGATGAAGGGGTTCCGGAACACGCCGATGAAGGACAGCCTGATTTACGTGACGTTCCATACGCCGGTGTTCTGGTTTTATTTTTTATTCATCTTTCCGCTGATTACGATGCGGCTGTTTGCTGAGGAAGAGCGGACAGGAACCTTGGAAACCCTGCTCACCGCCCCGGTCCGAACCTCCCAGGTGGTCGCCTCAAAATACCTCGCAGCCATGATTTTCTACGCCGTGCTTTGGCTGCCATCCCTGATCCAATTCAAATTGTTCGAATGGGTGACGGGGCTGCCTCCAGCTTGGACAGTCGGGGCGCTGGGTGGCACCTTCGCCATTCTCATGCTGATGGGCGCGGCGTTTACTGCCGTGGGTTGCTTGGCCTCAGCACTGACCTCCAGCCAGATCATTGCCGGCATCATCACCATCGGCCTGCTGGTGATTCAGTATTTCGTGGGATACGTCACCTTGATCTGGGGCGAGGCATTCGCCGGGGCCGAATTTTTTCACTACATTTCCTCGCAACGCCACCTGCATTACTTTGCCAGCGGCCTGCTTGACAGCCGTGCGGT
>CAIQXC010000537.1 GCA_903875675.1 Akkermansiaceae bacterium | reverse complement strand
GATGTGAGCTTGGACACGAGATTCAGTACAAACCAAGCTCACTTCAAAAGAAGTTCGACTGAGCTCACGCCGAGGTCCAAAATCAACACTCGTCAATCCCGGAAATCCATCCGGTTCTGGAAAGCTTGACTCCTTCACACGGACGCTGGGCAGGGCAGGGGGGGGGATTGGAAAATAGCTGCATTTTTAACTCTTTGAAAATGAACATGTTCATTTAAGTTACTCAGGAGCTTGCACCGCCGATGGGCTGACAACGACGAGACTAACTTGGCCTGGAGTTAGTGGGGAGACTCAGAACTCAGTGTTCGACCTCAAAAGCGCCACAGGGTCGAGCAAAGTCAATTCCCTGAAATTGCCGACACCAAATCGAAGGAAAAGCCACATGCAAACACAAGGCAGCAATCCATGCGCTAATAATGATGGTTCATGCATAGTATCTGCCTCCTAAACAGGAGGAAGATCATAAAATATATTTGAACAGATGAGAACTCTCTTCGCCATAAGCACCCCCTTTTCCTCGCCCGCCGGTCCGGCCTCCGGTTCTTTCAACGGCCTTTACCCCAGAATCAATTTCTTAGCAGTAGTTAGAAGCAATATGAAAACCAAAACACAAGTATCGGGCTGGAAGAGTCTCGTTCTAACAGTGGCTTTCATCATAAGTATGCTCTGGGGAGGGGCCGTGATGCCGCTGCAGGCCGTCTCACCCTCGATTTCCCCTTGGGAAACGATCCTATCAGTGGACTCCACTGGGGTCGCCGAGGAAGATCGTTTCCCGGAGGCAATCGTCTCAGGCCAAACGCTCCACACGGTCTGGACCGCAAGCATCGGCAACACTTTGAACCACTTGTGCTATCGACGCTCACTCGATGGCGGGGTCACCTGGCAAAATCGGATGATACTTCAGGACTATAACAGCGAGACCTATTCGACGTTGCAATCCGGCGACACCACCCGTCTTGCGGTGGATGGCAACTACGTCCATGTGATCCAACTGCGTTATGTGTCCGGTTGGCACTATGAAATTGATTACTTCCGATCCACCGACGGCGGCGCGACTTTTGAGTCGAAACGGACGATCGCGTCCTCGGGCCAGCTTTGGGGTTATGCGGTTCCGCGCATTGCTGCTGCGGGGGGCAATGTGGCGGTGGCTTACAGTCAAAGGCCCAACTGGTACACGAATCCCTCCGGCTACCTGCTGCTTTCCGGAAACAACGGCAGCACGTTTGCTGCCGCCCAGGTGTTGAATAACAGTTACGGTGGTTCATACGACTGCTTGGACATCAAGCGGACGGCCGACAAGATCGTCTCGATCTGGCGCATCGACAGTGGCCGTGTCTTCGCGGTGACATCCATCGATGGTGGTGCCACCTTCCATGCCGTCGCTCCATCCTCGTTGACCACTCTTACATCGCCTGTCACTCCAGACTGGATGCGGCCGCAACTCTGCGCCATCACTGGCGATACCCTGCATACGGCTTGGCTCCAGCGCAACGCCAGCAATCGCTACGCGTTCTTCTATGCCCGTTCGCTGGATGGTGGCATCACCTTCGAGGCGGCACGCGATTTGTCGGAAGGCACCATCGGCACCGAGGAAATCCGCAGCGGACGGGTGGTGATGCGGGCCCATGGGAGCCACGTCTATCTATGTTATGTCGCCAATACCAGCGGCGGCCTCTGGTTGCGCTCCTCGGCTGATTCCGGGGCGACCTTCGGAGCTGCCGTGCCGCTGCACATTCCGGGCAGCAGCTTTCTGGGCAACAGCGAGTTTCCGAATCTAACGATTGATCCGGCGGATGCCAGCGGGGCCACCGTGCGGTATGTATTTTCGGTGCCCACAGGATCCAGCGCCATCGGGTGCACCACCGATGGCGGAGCCACCTTCGCGCCGTTGCTGGTACCCGCCCACCCGTGGGCCTGGGGGACTTGGCATCCTCACAGCTTTCAACTGTTGCCGGTCGGCAGTCCAGGTGGCACGGTTTGGACGATGCTTTATGTCGGTTCCCGACCGGGATATGATGGCGATTTGTTTGCCCGACGGTTTACCCCGGAGCCCGGCGCGACTCCGAACAGCAAGGTTCTGCATCTCACTCCGCTTGCATCATCAGTGCGCTATGACATGCTCGAAGTTCCTTCGGTCCCCGCGCTCCGATTTTCCAATACTCTGACTGCGGAAATGTGGGTGAAACTCAATCCCGGCACGGCAGCGATGTCACTCCTTCAGTGGGGAACCGGGGACAACGGGCTCGCGTTCCGCTGCTATCCCAATGCCGGCGCCACCATTCGCAATGCCAGCGCGAGACTCCGCACCACCACCGGCAACTACTCGATCGGCGCTGGCTCATCCATCGGCGATGGCTCCTGGCATCATCTGGCCTTGACCTACGACGCCAGCGCCGGGCTCCGCAACCTACGCTTTTACATCGACGGCCATCTGGACCAAGCGCTGACCGCCACCGGCACCTTCATCCCGATCCCCGAACCGCTGCTTCTCGGCGGTAATTTGGTGTCAGGGATGGGCATCGCTCCACTCAACGGCGACGTGGACAACCTGCGGCTCTGGAACCGTGCGCTCAGCGAAGACGAAATCCGCGTCTCCGCAAGGCAGCGAAACCTAACCGGCAACGAAACCGGCCTCGCCGCCGCGTTTTCCTTCGACAACACCGTGAAGGACCTCAGCGGAAATGGCGCGGACGGACTGCTGCAATTTGGCGCATCCTATCAGGACGACAGCACCGTGCCGGGCACCCTGATGCGCGACTGGGCGGATGACTTCTCCAGCAACACCGCGCGCTCCGCGTATTGGCAGACGAATTCCGCCGCCTCATACACTGTGGACACCACCCCACGGCGACCTGAGGGTGTCCAAACCCGTCAGCGTTGCGGGAAGCGATGCATTCATTTTGAATGCGCCGTGGCTGGCCGGCGGCGACTTTGATGTTTCGTTTGATTTTCGCGATGCCGCGCTCACCCGAAGCGGGGATTGGGGGAACCACCTCGGAGTTTATTGTGTCATCGGATCCGGCAATTACTCCCTGCTTCGTAGTGATGAGAGCCAGAATGGTCAGAACGTCCGCCTTAGCGACCCCAGTTGGTGGAGGGATGGTCTTCGCTCCACCAGTGCCACGGCGGGCAACTTGCGCATGATCCGTCGCGGGTCGCAGATCACCACATTCCTTGATGGTGAAATCGCCTATCAAGGATCCTGCGCCACCGGCCCGATGACCTGTAGTATCAGGATCCAGAACAACGGCACGCCCGATGCAATTTCCGCCACCTTCGACAACTTCAAACTCTCGGCCACCAGCCTGGAGCCGCGCTGGAACTGCTGGGACTCTTTCCCCACCTATGTCTTCGCCAAAGGTCTTGACGGTGCGGCTGCCGATCCGCTCGCCGATCCCGATGGCGACGGCTCTCCGAATTTGCTAGAATATGGCAGCGGCACAAACCCGGCCTCTGCCGCGTCCGTCCCACCCGCGCTCGTCCAAGGCACCGAAGATGCCGGCCCGGACGGCAGGTTTCTAACTTTCTCCACCCGCCTAGTGAAACCCGTCCCCGCCGATCTCGACGTCCGGGCTGAGTTTTCGATGGACCTCTCGCTGGGAAGCTGGGGCGCTGGGAATATCCTTGGAACAGATACCGACCATGGCGATCACATCGACCGCATGTTCCGCGCTCCATTGCCGATCGGACCCCTCCCTGCAGGTTTCATGCGGTTGAAAATGACGCGGCAATAGCACCGCGTTTCACCGCCACGCACATATCTAACAAATAGGCACCCCCCTGACACCTGTTCCAAAATTACTCATCAATCGGCGGAAGGGGGCTCTTCCACCGCCCCCCATCCGCCGCCGATTGTGAATCGCCCCTCTTTTTTCCCGCCCTCCGGTCCGCTGCCGGACACCATGTAGGTCTGGGGAGCGCCGCCATCTTGGCGCAGTGGCTGCTGCGTCCCGCCGCAGGCCGTGCCTGCGTGCCTCTGGCCGCAGCGCCCATGCAAGGTGACTGAAGCGCACGCCAAGGTTGCGCCAATTCACGCCGCTTCGTCCATCTCTGCCACCCGCTCAAGAAAAGTTCCATCGAACCTTCAGTGTGGGAAGTATTCAACCATCGGTGATAATCACCCAAGCCTTTGGTTTCCAACAACCTGGCCAAGCCCAAGCTTTTCGCCTCGACAAACCCCCATTTCTGAGCCACCCTCAAACCCGTACTAATTACACTGTTCGGCCAATGAAGAATATCATGCAGACCCGCCTTTCAATCATCGTAATCGCAGCGACTCTCGTGAGCACCATGATCGCGGTCGCCGAGGACTCGCCTATTACCAGCAATGAGACTTCCAGCGACAACAGTCCGAGCACCATAGCAACCTCGAAGAAACAAGGTGCAGAGACCGCAGCCAAAGACATCAAGAATGGGACCCTCCGCATTCTCTACTTCGGTAAGCCGTGGTCCGTTGGAAAGCCGTTGGTGGACGAAGTCACTGGTTACCGAGTCCTGATTGTTGGTGGTTGCGATGTTTCGTCACACTTCGTCGCTGAGGTCGAAGGCTACAATTCCACCATGCGGCAATGGCACGCCAAAGAGAAACCCAAAACGACGCCAAAATAGAAATCAAGAAACCTAACAATACGTAGCTGGACAACCGGCGTAAGAACCTCAACATCATGACAAATTCCTTGCAAACTCCGCCGGTGCCAGCATATTAGCGTTCTGCAGAGAATGAAAATTCTACTCCTCACAGCATTCCTTGCATCAAGCCTATCAGCCAGGTCCGGGGAACCTGAGATTGGCACCATTGTTGGGGATGTTGATCTGCCGCCCAAGAAGTCGGCCATCACAGTAAGCTACGATTACGATGGCAAGAGAAGGTTGGTGCTGACTCTTCAGAACATTTCGATGAATGCAGCAGCCAGGGGCGTCATCGGTTCTGTCGTCGTCAACAGGGGCAAGATTCTGATCCAACCTAACGAGCACTATGCTTCAAGAGGTCCTGTGGAGAGCATCCGGTGGTATACAATTCAATACGTCATCCCGAATGTTCAGCCGGGTCACTATTCTCTAGTTCACGACGACAGTGCCACTGAGGGGACTGATCGAGTAGTCAAGACTGAACTGGATCTTACAATCGCAGGCAAAGGCACGAAGACAATCACTTTCAAAGACCCCGATCCATCGGAAGATCCGTTCGCCGGGCCACCCAAGTAACCGAACAAGTCTTGACTCCTAACGGGCCATAAGCCACCTCACTCACTCAATTTTCGATTCAATCGCTCCCATAGGAGCACTAAACGCTCGTGAGAATCTTGGCATCCATATTGATGATCCTTATGCCCCTTAGTGGAAACGCCGAGGATGCAGTTCCCCTGTCCGAGGTGGCCAAGGTCAGCACAGCAGTTAAACTGGTCTTTGTTAAGGATTTGCAGCCTTTCGATGACCCAGTCCAATATAGTCCAGAGGGGCCTCCAATTTGCGTGGACAATGCGTTGGGAAAGATCTTAAAGGAATTGGAGAAATCCAAGGTAAAAATGCAATTCGCGCCATGGGTAGGGCGGCTTGGGATGGTTGCGCTTAAAGACAAGGAAGGGCATGTGATCGGCATCTTGGAGGTGGTCAACTGGAACTGCACCTTTTCGATATCGGACGCACTATTGAATAATGGCAAGATCGTCCCTGGCAAAAAGGGAATATACCTGCAGGGCAAGTCACCAGAATTGGCAAAGTGGATGTATGCCACGATCAAAAAGCGATGGCCAAAGCGAATTCAAGAAATGCAGGAGTATCATAGAAAGACAAGTGAGTCTTCGCTTGAAGACGTCCTTTTCGGAAAAGAAGACCGCCAACCACCGGGCGCTGACCAACCGGCTACCAAACCCGCAGACATAACTCCGGTGAATGATCAACCCTCAACCCCCACGCCGAAGAATGCCCCCCGGTAGCCGGTGGCAGCCCCGCACGTTCTGTTAATCATGAAGAATCCCACCGACGCAGGGGAACAAAGTGCTTTGAGAAAGTTATCCAGTGCATGGAGTCTCATTTCGCTGGGATTCCTACTTGGCATAACCTGGACCTGCCTGTTCTTTCGAGAAGAGCTCCAAGGGGCGTCTCCCCTCAGAGGCATCCAATTCAACGTCGTTGTGCTGATCATCCTTTCGATTGTATCAATACCTCCCCTCATTTTTGAGGCGATCAGAGCCATTCGCACCTGGCAACAAATCCGGAGACGCAACGTAGAACAAGTGGTGGATGGCAAGCTGCCTGAACCTCCTGAACCAGTCCCAATGAGGATCGTGATTCCACCTGCGCGCTTTCCTGAGGAGCCCGGTGCGGTAGTTCCGCACGCCGGGATCTGCGAGGGGGGCACCGGGCAACCGGTGTCCCTACCTCAATCCGAATAAACTAACAATATGAACCAAAGAAGCCCCTAAACCAATGAAAGCATTCACTTCGGCAATTCTCTCGATCGCGACACTCTCGACTGCCCTCGCAATAGAGCCAGGTCGCTATTTGATCACAACGCAGTATGTCGTGACAGGTGGCAGCGAGCCCGGCAGGGGGTATATACTCACCATCGGGACACAGGGTGGCGTCGTATTGGAGGCCGCAGCTTATGGCCGTCCAGATATTCCGCGCACCGATAGTGCCAAACTCATCGAAGGCACCGACGGCAGTTTTATCCTGACGGCCCAATTTACCGTCTTTGATCCTCTTCCCCATCCAGCCCCCCGAAGCATCCACCAAGGCAGTAGCCAACCCGCCCCAGCACCAGAAATTCAGCCAGAAAAGGACGACTTCGTCATCCATTATCTGAATCTTTCATTTCCCAAGTATCCCTTGAATCACACAGCAGGCGGTTCAGAGATCTCGCTAAGAGGGGCGCCGAGTCTCCTAAGAGCCCAAATTGCAGCACTATCAAAGGCAGAACCAGCGGGCGCTGGCCAACCGGCTACCAAGCCCGCAGAGGGGGTGCCGGCGGAAATTCAACCACCAACCCCCACGTCGAAGGATGGCCCCCGGTAGCCGGTGGCAGACCCGACTCGTCTGCTGAAGAAATGAAAATACTAATTCTGTTGATCAGTATTTGGACGGGTCTTCTTGCAGCGGTCTACGCCGAAGACAAGGGCACGCGCCTTTCTGTTGCAAAAGCTGTCAAAATCGTAGGCAAGCCCGGGGAGCCCTTTGCCAACATGGATCCCGCTGCGTTGCAAGTGACCCACCGCTTGATCGGTTTGCTCTGCCGCGATCATTATGAATACCGTGCCGAAGACGCGGCGACTTGGAAGGCATGCATGCTTAACCGAAAACGTAACATGTATGCTCGGCTGTGTGCTGCCTCCTTTCTCTTGGATAGCCATGAAGAGGCCCGTCGATTCGTCAAGTCACAACTTGTGTCAAAGAATATTCGGCACCGGTATAATGCGGCACAGATCCTTGCCAGTTACGTTGACGAGACGCCCGCCAAGGCGTGGGCGGCAAATCTCTTGGTTGGACTTCTTGTTGACGGCACAATCGACTACGACCCGAGATTGATGGATTCGGACTCCAAAGACTATCCGAATGGCGATAGGAATGATACATCTACCCCGCTCGACTTGATTTGTGAGGTTTTTGCCGACATGAAGATGAAAAGTGCCGTCCCTGGACTCATCAAAGTCTGGGAGCGCCAACCGAATACAGAGTCAGGGCACCAAGCGGCAAGGGCCCTTGGAGAGATCGGGGACGGTAGCGCCGTTCCAATTCTGATGGAGTCTTTGAAGGATAAATCTGGACGTCAGAGCTCCGTAATTTGGGCGTTAGGGGAACTCAAGGCCAGGGAAGCGGTGCCAATCTTGTGCTCGCGCCTCAGTATGGATGGGACGGAGGATATTCTCGCGGCGCTACTGAAGATCGACGATAAGCGGGCAATCGCGCCAATTGAGGAATATCTAAGAGAAGATTTCCCCGCGCGAACCAAAGCGGTCGCCAGACGGGTGCTGGCGCAATTGGGATCGCCGGACCCGGTCAATGCGCTATTGGAATTGATCCTGGCTGAGACGTATGAACCGGAGCGCAGTGAATTAATCAAGGCACTGGCAAAATTCAAAGACCCGCGGGTGGTGAATGCGCTATTGGATATATTTTCGGTTGCGACGTATGAGCCGGAGCGCAGTGATCTGCTCAAGGCACTGGCAAAATTCGATGACCCGAGGGTAGTGAAAAAGCTAGCAGAGATTGCCCGCACCTCGGATTCCGCGCTCATGCGGCGTGAAGCCATCGACGGATTGGGGCAACTCGGGAATCACTCGTCGCTCCTTACGTTGGCCTCGCTCCTTGATTTTGAGTTCTCCATAGACCTCAATACGGACTTGGGCTGGAAAGCCATCCCTGACTTCCGAGTGTACTTCCCCGAACTCATCGTTGATTGTCTGAAGTATTGCACAAAGCAGGATTTCGGCAAAGACCGAGCGAAGTGGGAAGAATGGATCACCAAGAATGTCCAACAACCGGGCGCTGGCCAACCGGCTACCGAGCCCGCTGATGATGCTCCCGTGAAAGATCAACCCTCAACCCCCACGTCGACGGATGCACCCCGGTAGCCGGATGGCAGGCCCGCACGTGCGCCGAGCAAAGCAAGGCGCTTCTTGTCAGATGAAAGATCTGATGTTTCAAAACCTAGCCAGTAGAAACTACCGAGTGTTGCAGTTATGTTAGCTAACCCATTGGAACTTCGCGGAAGGCACCGCGTTAACAACATGAACCCGGCGGCCGACTACTGAGGAGGATCCAATCCTTGAGGATGGGGTTGCAGCGCGGGGAGACATGGCCTTGCACGGGTGGAGAGTCGGGCCCGCCGCTTTGGAGGGTTTTGGGGACGATACCGGCGTAGCAACAGAGCGAGTATGTGATGACGGTGTAGCGCTGGGCCCACCGCTTATGGGCCTGAATTCGATGGCTTGACTGGCGTGGAGGCATGGAGGAAATCAATGTCACCCCCATGCGGGCACACAGAACGGAGGACAGATTCACAAGAAGCAGAACAAGTCGTGACGCACCAACCGGCCAGAAGCTTTCCAATTTCATTTCAACATCAATTCAACCGCGCCGGTGGGCGCACATCAAACGTTCTTCAAAGAAAGACAACCCACATGAACCTGTTACGTTGGCTACTGCTGGTTATGACGCTCTACGTGGGCGGATATTTTGTAATTATCGCACCGAGTGCTAGAGCCTACTCTGGAGGGCGGCCTACTCGTTGGAGCGCATCTTCGCTTGGTGAAACCGGACGGAGTAAAAATTCGTTTGTCTTCAAATCGGAGATTCATTGGACAAACTATTTCTATGCGCCATTGGATTACGTGATTCGATCAATTTTTTACAGACAAGCAGATCTGAGAATGAACAAAGCATACGAACTCTTAGACACCAACACCTCTCATTGACCCAAACCAATTGCCCACTGAGGACGACTACCGATGCCTGTTTCGGTTCCGCGACCCCGCCAAACGATCTTGAAAGACAGGCGCGGAGTCTCGCCCAAAGATATGCAGAACAAGAAAGGGTGCAGCGAAATGGGGGCTCGACAGAGCCTCCATTTCGACTGCACCCATTGGTTGAACAAGCCCGGTCGGGGCCGGGAACCTCTCTTATGCGTTTTGTGTTTGGCCAAGGTCGCCGGGAACCTCCGAAAACACCGG
>CAIQXC010000536.1 GCA_903875675.1 Akkermansiaceae bacterium | reverse complement strand
CCCCCGGAAAGCACCGAAAAAACTCCGCGATCGACCATGTAGCCACCGCCACGAAATCAAAAAACGGCTGGAAGCCTGGTGCAATAAGGGAAAATGCGGCGGCCAAGCCCAGAATATTTGCTTTGAGACGCTGAACCAGCCGGATTTCCTGGCATCAGTGAAGAAGGCGTTTCCCGACGAAAATTGGGACAAGGTTTACAACGAATTCAGAGCAGCAGGGGAGACGAAGCGATCCGCCACCGATGAGAGAGGCGCTACAAAGCGATAATCGAACTAGCAGATACTGGAGTGTCAAAGTCTTCGATAGGTTGCGCTGACCGATTCAAACATCCACCGCCGGACCCTCAGAGCTGGCCAGCAACCGGCGGAAGAGCGCGCGCAATGACGGCGAGTGCCGCAGCCGCTCTTCCAAGCCAACGGAGCTGTCGGCTGATGCGTCAATGTTGACAACCTCACTGCGGGACACAGACCTCCCAATTCGATATTCCAGCAATGCCAAGGCGGCAGCGGTTCTGGCACGGTGGTCTGGCGAGCGGCTGCCATCTCGGGCAACGAGGTCTGCGGACAGCGCGTCGCTCAGCGCCCGAATGATTCGATGGGCGGGGGCCTCGGCGTCAATGACGGCGGCGAGAGCTGAGTTGGGATCTTGCGGGCGTGCTGGTGTCATGGCCTGGGTTTGCGTGTGGTGAATCGAACGGTTTGGCGCACCTGCGGCTCTGCCAAGTACTTGCTGGTGATCCGCCGCCGTGCGTCCGCTGGCAAGCTGGCAAGCGATGCTGCCACCATCTCCGGCGTGATGTGCCGCTCCAGTGCTTCGCGAAGCTCAGCGCCGGCTGTGGCTCGCGCATCCATGGATTCGAGCATGGCGGCGGCTTCGGCCGGGGTGGCCTGTCGGACGGTGCGGATTTTCATGATTCGGGGGCCTTTCTGGTTTCAATGTCGGATTCATGCGGCAGTTCAAGGAAGCGCTCACTGTCGCCGGATCCGGCGGTTGAGAATTCCAGCGTGTCAGCAGTCGCTAGAAAAAACCAGTCGGCAACGCTCCACGCCGAATCACGCCAAAATCCCAAGGCATCGGTGCGGAATTTCTCAGGGCTCGGCGTCGGCTCTACGAACGGATCCAAGGCACCGTCGGGTTGGACGGCAAAAGTCAGTCCGCCAAACCGCTTTAGAAATACGGGCCCGCAGTCACATCCGACCCTACCGTTGTGGGTACAACACCCGGGATGATGAATCGTCTTTTCCCAAATGAGGCAGCAGTCCGCATGCTGAAACGCCGGGTCGTGGCCGGTTTTCTCTGACCACTTCCGCGCCGCAATTGAACGGAGCTCGTGCTCGAATTGCTCGGGCCATTCGTGGGGCGACGATCTCGGAATGGTCGAAAGCGGTGTCACCGGATGGCGGGTTGGCGCATGGCTGGGTTCACGCACGATCGCTGCGGCCGACTGCCCTTGGTCGATTCGATGGACCCGCAGGGCGATAATGTCTTTTCCAAGCAGGTGGCAGGCGTCCCCAATGAGGCGGGCTGCTGCCGCGAGCTTGCTGCGGGCGAGCTCGGTGTCGCCGATGGTGGCAGGGGCTGGCGGTCTGGTGGTGTTCATGGGCGGGTCGGGTTCGCGGTAGCGGCGAGTCTGGCGCTTTGGCCGGCGCGGAGCCTCTCAACTTGTCGGCTTGAGTTTTGCCGGTTGGCGGCCAGCTCGCGGAGGGCGCGGGCAAGGCTGGCGGCGGTTTTGGCTGGGCGGGGTTGTGTCTTCATGGCGGGTCAAGAGTTGGGCCGGGTCTTGGTCATCGATTTACCGAATCGCTGTAGGTCCGACGCAGCGACCTGGGCGGCGGTGTCCCCGCTATTCGCCATGACGCAAAGGGCGTCTATTTCTGCGATTGAAAGCGGAAAACCGAATTGAAACTTTTTGATGGCGGATTCAGCGACGGGCCGCTGCTCGGCGGTGATTACTGCCGCATGGATCATCGAAACCAATCCCACGGTCAAGGCGCGCTCGAGTGTCGCGTCTCGCGTGACGGGTTGGTGATTTGCGAGAAGTCTCAAAAGTCCCTCCACCGTTTCGGCGGAGGGTCGGTCGATCTGGATGGTGATTTGTGTCTGGTCGTTCATGGGGTCGTTGCTTGCTGGGATTGGTGCCAGGCTGGCGATTGGAAGAATTGTGTTTTTGCATGTTGCGGTCTGCAATCGACATGCGGGAAATGGGACACCCCCCTAAAGGGGGTTGTTTCCCGCATATCGATTCATGTCGCGGACGATTTGCGGGGATTGGTTCAATTGGAAGTTTCCAGTTGATTGTTTCCAGTCGGGCAAGTGCCAACACGGAGCCACTCAATTTCATGACCGCCGCCATCTCGGGGGGTCCTTTCCGAAACGTGAATCCGCGCCGCGAGCAGCAGCGCGTCGATACGATCTTTGACGGTGCGACTGCTCACGGCGTGCTTGAGAGTGAGCTGGGCGGTCAAAATGTCGCGACGACTGGAATGGGTGGCCGGGCCAAGTGAATTCAGAACATCTTCAGCGGTGAGGCTTTGTTTCCGGCCGCCGCTTCGAGGAGCAGCGTCGGATTCGTCGGGCGGGCCGCACTGTACCCACCCAAGCCCCTGGGCGGCGTGCTTGAGGTGGATCGTGGTTGCCAGTTCCTTTGAGAACGAATCGACCATTCCTGACCGCCGCCCGCGCTTGGGGAGCATGAACCGAAATATTCCGGTATCCACCCCGACCGGAGTGAAAACAGCAATCGCCCGAGCCCAATTCGTCAAGTCTGATGATCCAAGGCCGAGATACGCAAAATCGCTTTCATTCCATCCCTTGTGTGCCCCGGCATCCTTCGATGGCTTCCCGGTGTGGTGAACCGCAACCGTGATGCAGCCGGTTCGCTGTTGGATCGGCTGCAGTCCATTCCGCAGAAATGAGCTGGCAACCTTTTGCTGTGAAATGTCGTCGCCGACGTACGAAAGCAGCGGGTCGATGACGACGAGTTGGGCGCCGGTCGCCACCACGATCTTTTCCAGCCATCCGCAGAAATCCGAACCGGTACGCGAACACTCCTGACGCCACAGGATATTCTTCCTCGCCAAGGCTTCGGTCGCTGAATCGAAGTTGGCAGCCTTGAATGCACCGCGAATCATTTCCGCCAAGTCGCCACGGTCATTCTCGGCTTGCACGACGAGCACCTTTAGCGCCTGCCGAAACGTGATGCCGTGCCACGTTACCCCCGCCGCCGCGTGAATGCACAGGGACGTGATGAGGGTGGACTTGCCGATGCCCGAGGGGCCGATAATCATCCAGCTTCCACCCTTGCTGAGAAATCGACGCTTCTGGCCGATGAGTGCGTCGGGATCGTCCGTCGTGTTGGTGGCTAGGATTTCATCGGTGGTGGCAACCTCCTTCAAGAGAGGGTCGCGGGAAAGCTCGATCACCTGATGGAACACCTCATTGTGTTCCGGCCGGTCCGCGCGGATCCAGTCGTTGGCGTCCTTGTGGGGCTCGGGCGTCTCGAAGACGGCAAACTGGGTGATCTTGTTGCGGCTGGACTGGATGCGGTTTAGCCACTCCTCAGACGGGGTGCGCCCCTCCTTGTTGATGTTTGGCCGGGTGACTCCATCCTTGCCGGTCTTCTCCCTGGGGTCGTTCTGGTTGATCGCAATCAGGCTGGAGATTGCCAGCTTGGAGACATCGGTGTGAGAGGTGGCGCTGCGGGTGATGTAGGCAGCGTAGATGCCCGCGTTCTCCGGATCTTGGGCATTGAGCTTGTCGAGCACCGCGAAGGCGTCCCACTGGCTCTCAAAGGCCAGGCAATGGGAAGCATCGGTGGGGCTGCCGATGATGAGCGGGGAGGATTCCGCCCCGGATGGATAGTAGCGCCAGCCGTCGCCGCTCTTGTGGTGAATGGCCACGACCTGCCCCTTGGCATTGTGGACTGGAAAGGCGAAATTTCCTTGGAAGCATCCGATCAACTCTTGCTCGCGCATCCACCGAACGCACTCAATCGAGTATCCCCGCCATTCGCATAGCTCGGAAGCCTTCTCCGGGGTGAACTCAGATACGCACTTCTTCCAGTCAATGAGGGTGGTGGTGGGGGATGACACCCGGTAAACCGGAGCCTCGTCGAGAGGAGTTGGGTCGTGAAAGGTGAAGTTTCCCGGGTCGATGCGCCCCTCTGTATCACCGGTGGGAGCAATCTTGCAGAATTCCTCCGATGCCGATACGGAATCTGGAAATGAAAGCGAACGAACGATTTGGAAAAGTTTGATTAGGTCTCCCGATTCTCCGGTGGAACTATCTACCCATACCCCGGCCTTTTCACCTTCAAGCTCGACTCCCATGGACTTGCCCGGTCCGCCGTCGGTGCCGCCACAAATCCATCGTCTTCCAACTTTCTTTCCTCCTGGCAGAAGCTCCCTGCAAACCGCCTCGGCTCGGGCGTTGAGTGCTTCCTTGGCTTCTTGGGTGCGTTCGGGTGAGATCATCGGTCAAATATTCTGGGTGTTGACCGCCGGAATTATCGAGGTAGAGTGGAGGCACCTTTGAGCTTCCAGCCCCGTCCCGATTCGTCGGAGGCGGGGTTTTTTAGGCTACGGAGGCAACGGCTTTATTCGCGGCCTTGTGTGAAGCTCGGCGTGGGTTGCAACGGGTGGTTCGGGCCTCGATGAAGCGCTCGATGGCGATGGGCCTGATGCGAACGCTTCTGCCGATGCGCACAATTTCAATGTCGCCGGTCGCAATGGCTTCATCGATTGTTCGAACGCATGTTGCCAACATCTTGGCGGCGTCAAATCGGGTTAGCAGCGTAGACGTTACATTAGCCGCGCTGGACTGCGGGCGGGGTTTTCTTGTGGTGGGGGGTTGCATGACAACCCCTAACCTTCGCACAGACCAACTTTTGTAACGGGGGTTTCGTGCGTATTTAGTCGAGCGACTAAGTGTGCGCGTCAGGCACGGCGCTAACTTTTGCGAGAATCCTCCTCAGAGCGGATTTGGCCGGATCCCCCCTTCGCGTGTTGCTCGTCGGAGTAAGCCCGCGCTCGCGGATAATCTCAGGAACCAAGTGAGGATTGGCTTTCAGTACCTTCGCAATCACGTCAACCCACTGCTTTCTCGTTACCGCTGAGTAGTCCGGCAAGTCGCGTATCACTATGAGCAAGGTCTGATCGATTGTTTCAATCTCGGTTGTCCCCGTGAATGCAATTGCCATGAACTCCTCGTCAGCGCACCAGCCCGTCCAAAACCCATCATCCCCCAGCTCGCCGACAGTGTGATTGTTCAATCCGTCGTATTCGGACAGCCGCAACAGGTAGCGGGCTTTGCTCACCCGCTGCAAATTCTCAATCGCAAACCCTTTGTCGGAGGTGTAAGCAGAATCCTCGGGACGCCCCATCGCGACCGCCTTCACCGCGCCTATGTCCATGCGCTTGGCTTTCTCAGCTACGGCTTTTCTAGCTTCCTTCTCCTGCGGCATAACCACCGGCCATTTCAAGACGGACGCCGCAAAATCCGGGTAGTGCTCGTTTAGAATTTCTACCGAATTGCACGCGATTTGATGAAATGAGCGCAAGGCCGAGTTGTCCCCACCTTTCGCCATGGCTAATAGTTTTTCCAACTCTGAGATTGCTGCTCGACCCGCTATCGCCCCGGGAGTCATCACTGGCGGTCCGGCGTAGGTACGGCTGTCGATCATCTGGCGGCCCTCCGTGATTTGGTGGTCTCTGGTTCGGCCTTTACGTCGGCAGGCTGATCAATCGGAATCACATTGGCGGGACCGGCGGCAGGGAGTATCCGCCAGAATGCCGCCGCGTGCTTTTCGGCAGTCGGGTTCTTGTAGTGCTCGTGCAACATCGCCGGATTGCTCTTGTGGCCAAGCTGGAGTGCGGTTTCACCCGCATTGCGGAAGTGGAACAGGTGATAGGTGCCGAAGCTGTGGCGGGCGGCATTCGAGGGGAAGACGAAAGTCTTGGTGACTTTGCCCTTGTCGTCCTTGGTGGTGAGGCTGGCCAGTGTCCGCTTGTAGCCGTAGCGGCGGGCCATGTCCCCCGGTGCGATGGGGCCGGCCGTGGCAACGTCGGGGCGAATCCACGCGTCAAGGTTGGGCTCGATTTTCACCGTGCGGGCCTCCCCGGTTTTCGAGACGGCGGCCGGTAAGTGGATTTCCCCGGCGGCGAGGTCGATCATGTGCCAATCCATCCGCCCCGCCTCGGCGTCGCGAATCCCGGCGAAGAATTTCAGCGCCCAGAACGTGACAAGGCGCGGAGCGGTGACCATCACCGCGCCCATGAACCGGGTAACGTCGGCGGGGAGCATGATGGCCGGCGCTCTGCGAGTGGCGAGCTTGACGGACTTGGACTTCGAGCGCTTCGCCAAGGGCACCGGGTTTGCCAGCATCCACCCCCGCGCCACGGAGAAGGCGAAGAAGGACCGGAGCGAGCGGGAGAGGTTGCTACGGGTAACCGGGGTGAGCTTGCCGCCTTCCTTGTCGGCACGGGTGGCACGGAGGCAGTTCAACCAATCGGTGAAGATGGGGGCGGTGATGGTGGAAATGATCTGCTGTCCGTGGTCGGCGGTGAATCTACCCAGGCGGCTCTTGAGGCTTGCAAGGTGGCGGACGCTGGAGCCTTCTGCTTCCTGATCGGCGAGGAACTTGTCCACAGCGGCTGTGACGGTCACCGACGCGTTGGAGGCAAGCCAGGTTGTCTTGAAGTCCCGGAGCACGGACACGAGGTCCGGCGGGGCGGGCGATGCTTCCTTGACGAATGACCGCCAGAAGGCAAGGGCCGCCCGCTCATCTTCCGCCACGCTGCCGAAGTCGGTGCCCATTTCACCGGTCTCCTTGCGCTGGTCGATTGCAAACAGATTGGCGTCGGTGAAGTTGGTGAAGAACCGGTCCATCCGTTTTCCATCCGCACCGGAAAATCTCACGCGATGGGTGTAACGGGGATGCACACAAGGGACGGCTTGAATGATTTTTCGCATGGCTGGAACCTGCCTTGCAGCTTGGCGCAGGTCAACCAAAAAGATTACAAAAGATTACTGCTAGGCATTTTTCGTTGTAGAATAAGGGATAACAGATGGCCTCCGAAGCCGTAGGTGCAGGTTCGATTCCTGCCGGGATCACTTTATAAATCCACATAGCCGATTTGTCGTAATTGCTCGACAGCGGAGGGTCGGCTTGGCATTTTGCCGCAGTGGAACGGCAGCAAGGATTCAGCGCACAAACGCGAGGTGTCCCTCTGGACTTTCCATTCCAGCCACGCCCGCCGTGCCCACGACCGATCCACGCCAGCCATCAGCTAACCAACCAACGCCGAGATGAACCCGTTTTTTTACCGCAACATTGGGATTCGCGGCCGCGTCGTACGCGGTCTGGGTGGGCTTGTGCTGCTCCTTGGGGCCTACCTGTGCCACGGGGCAGGTTTGAGCGGAACACTCACCGGGGCAGGCATGTTCATGCTGTTTGAGGCCCTGATCGGTTGGTGCGTGCTGCGCGCCTGCCGGATCAAGACCCCGTTGTAATCCCCCCCCAATCCGTGCTTGCTCCGATGAAATCCACTAACCATGCTGGAGGCAGCCAACCATGAATGCTACTCCAGTCACGCGTCGCCATTTCCTCAGCGGACTCACCGCCGCTTCCGTAGTCGGCCCCTGGGTCAGTCGAGCCGCAGATGCCCCCGCTCCCAGCGCTCGGAAGATCAAGATTGGGCTCGTCGGCGGGGGAGGGCGTGGATCGTGGATCGCCGGGCTGTTTCAAAAACATGGGGGCTATCAATTCCACGGGGTCGCTGATTATTTTCAAGCGGTCGCCGACCGAGCAGGCGACACCCTCGGGGTGGATAAATCGCGGCGGTTTTCCGGGCTATCGGGCTATCGGAAATTGATCGACAGCGGCGTGGAGGCGGTTTTGCTCGAGGTGCCGCCGCATTTTTTTGCCGAGCAGGCGAGCGCGGCGGTGGCGGCCGGCCTGCACGTGTACATGGCCAAGCCGGTTGCGGCGGATGTGCCGGGCTGCTTGGCGATTGAAGCCGCCGGCAAGCTGGCGACGGAGAAGCAGCGTGTGTTTTTAGTGGACTATCAAATGCCCACCGAGCCTGCGAACATTGAGGTGGCCAAGCGCGTTCAGGCGGGGGCCCTCGGCAAGCTGGCGCAAGTGCAGACGTTTGGCGTGTGCGGGGGCTTCTCCGACCCGCCCAAAACCGCCAACATCGAAAGCCGCTTGCAGGGGCTCGTCTGGGTCAATGACATCGCCCTCGGTTGCGATTTATTGGGAAATTTTGACATTCATGCCATCGACGCCGCGCTGTGGCTTATTGGCGAGCGGCCGATTGCAGCCACGGGTTTCTCGAGGATCTCACGGGTGGACCCGCATGGCGACGGCCACGACGTGTGCTCGCTGGTCTATCAATATGCCAACGGCGTGGTTCACAACCACTTCGGGCAGGCACTCAATAATACCAGTGACAGCGCGCTGATGGCGGTTTGCCATGGCCCGCTGGCTTACGCGCAGGTCAATTACTGGGGCAAAGCCTTTGTGCGGGGCGGTCCCCAACAATACAACGGTGGTGCCGTGGACAACCTTTACGATACCGGGGCCATGCGCAACATCGCCAGTTTCCACCAACAAATCAGCGACGGGGATTTTGCCAACGCCAGCGTGCGCCGCGCCGTGGATGGCTGCCTCACCTGCATCCTCGGCCGCGAGGCCGCCGAGCGCGGCATCTACCTAACCATGGAACAATTGATCAAGGAAAACCGCCGCCTCGAAGTGAACCTGGAGGGCCTCAAACCATGACCTGCAAACCGATTATCTGCCTGCTTGTTAACCTCGGTGCCGCCGCCTTTTGCGCTGCGGCGACGCCCGCATTTTTCGCGATGGACACCGGCACCCGCGATGCGACCCACCAAACAGCCGAGGCACAGGTCTCCTTGGTCAAGAGCCTGGGCTTTGATGGGATCGGCCCGAGCTACACTTCGCCGGAGGCATTGCGCGACATGCTTGCTGCAGTGGACCGTGAGCACTCGAAATTGTTTGCCTTGTACGTGCAGCTGGATCTTGACGCCGCGCAGCCGTTGAGCGCGGGAATTCGCGACTCGATTCACCAGTTGCAGGGGCGCGACGCGATTCTGTGGCTGCACGTCACATCCACGACCCACCGGCCGTCGGATCCAGCTGGCGACGCGCAGGCCACGGCCATTTTGCGCGAGGTGGCCGCGCTGGCGGAGCCGGCCGGACTGCGCATCGCTCTCTATCCACACAGCGGGATGTGGATAGAACGCGTTGACGACGCGCTGCGTGTTGCCCGTTTGGTCGATCGCAAGAACATCGGTGTCTGCTTCAACCTCTGCCACTGGTTGATGGTCGATGGCACCAACCTCGAAGCCCGGCTCACCGACGCCCTGCCGCACCTTTTTGTGGTGACCCTCAACGGTGCTGATGCAGGTGCCAAGGATTGGGGGAAACTCATCCAGCCCTTGGACAGTGGAACATTCGACGTGAGTTCATTACTAACAATACTCAAGACGCTTGGTTTTAAAGGGCCAATAGGCTTGCAACATTACGGCATCCAAGGCGACGCCCAGGTCAACCTGCAACGCTCGATGAGTGCCTGGCAGCACCTGCAGGCCAGCCCTCTGATGCCGGCTGGCAGTGCGCTGGCCGGGTGGGAGGCTGCCGCCGGTTGGAGCGAAGTTGGAAGTGTAGGTCTCGACCCGCAGAAGCCCACCATTCTGCAAACCCAGCCTGGAACCGGTGTGGTGGTCTCGCTAGGCAGCGGTGGCTATTTGCTGACCAAGGAGCATTTTGGTGATGTAGCGGTGCATGTTGAGTTTCTCATTCCGCAGCACTCAAACTCCGGCGTGTACTTCCTCGGTAGCCACGAACTCCAAATCTACGATAGCTTCGGAGTGGCCACCGACCCGTACCCCGGCATCGAGTGCGGTGGCATCTATCCGGAATGGCTGAACGATGCCAACGTCCGCGGCCATTCACCGCTGGTCAACTCCAGCAAGGCTCCCGGAGAGTGGCAAACGTTCGACGTGACTTACCGCGCTCCGCAATTCGACGCCACCGGCCACAAAACCCGCAACGCCCGTTTCGAAAATGTCATCCATAACGGGAAACTTGTGCAGAATGATGTGGAATTATTCGGTCCGACCCGCGTCGGCCTAGCCGAACAGGCACGCGGCCCGCTGCGTCTGCAGGGCGACCACGGCCCGGTGGCGTTTCGCAATCTGCGCATCCGCCCGCTCGGCGAGTAAGCTGGCGAGTAAGTTTGGCGCGGAGGGGTCGGCTGCGGCCACGGCTGACGACTTACGATTCAATAGCTGGTTAGCGTTCCACATGTCTGCCGCCTACGCGGAAGAACCGCTGTCGGGCGGTGCCCAATGGCAGTTCCACAACATTCGTTGGAGGCGTGGCCGCAATGCTGTTGGAGACTTCAATCCAATTCACCAGATCGCTGCTGCCGGAGATCGTGTAAACGCATTTTTCGGCGCTTTGCCACTGGATTCGCAGGCGATCCGGCGCAGGGAGGTCAAAGGCCGATATCTTCATGCAGGAATTAGCGTCGGTCGGGTCTGTGCCACTCACATACTCGTCCAGGTTAGAGACACCATCGCTGTCCCAATCCTCGAGGGGGCCGCCGCCGGGCACATCTATCCCGCCAAAGTACTTGATTTCCCAGCTATCGGCCATGCCGTTGGCATTCAGGTCTATCAAAGATCGTGTATCAAAAGCGCCTGTAAGATGTGAGGAGACCAAGCCCAGCGCATTGGTGGCAAAAACCCGGTAGTAGTAAACCTGACCTGGGACCAGCCCGCTAAGGGTGGCGATGAAGGCTCCGGGTCCGGACGATCCGACGACCTGCGAGTGCTGCCAGAGATTCGGGTCATCCCCCGCGTCGGTCGTTGCCCACCCGATCCGCACGTTGGCGGGTTGATTGCCGACTGAATACATCACGGAGCCATTGATGTTAGCAGACACGCCATCAACGCCTGTGGGAACCCCGTTGGCAACCGCCAATAGCGGCTGGGAATCGTAAACCTTGCCGCCGCCGGCCACGGCCGCCCGGTTCATCATCTCGCGGTTCAGTCGATCCTGGTATTTGTTCTCCCGCCAGATATCCATCGCGCATTGAAGTGTGGCGTTAGGCATATCTTCGCGTGGCATCGCCGCGAGGGCGGCCTGGCCCTTTTGGATGAGCGCCAATGCTTGCGTGTAGTTCGCGCCAGTGACACCGATCAGGCACGGGCTCTTCTCTGGCCGGTCGAATGATATCTGTTCGCCAAGGCTCTTGACGCTGTCGGCGTCGTTAACATTTTTGCCGGTGAACCCAGTGATCTGGCTCAACTGGCTGAAGCTCAGCGGCGAGCGTCCGCCTGCATTGTCGGGGTAGTTAGAAGCGTAGCTTGGATAATAGACGGCATTGAGATCGACCCATGTGACGATGCGGTCAAACTCCTCGGCGGTAAGCGTCACGCGGGCGGCGTGCGTTCCAAGGATCGTCTGAACCAGCCTGCTGGCGTGCGAGCCCCAGCTCTTGGCCTGTTGGATAGCTGCCGGGCCCGCGCCGACCGCGCCGGTGTAGCCCTTGCGCCAGAGTTCTGCGTAGGAGGCGTTGAAGCAGACGCCCTTGTCGCCGGCGAGCACCACCTTAGCCGCGCCCGTGCCGCCGTAGTCGTGACACTTCACGCATTTCGCGTCAAAAACCGGCTGCACATCTGTGAGGTAGTTGAACATTTTGGGCGGTTGCCCCTGCCATCCTTGGAGGGTGTCCGGGTTTCGCTGGAAGGCGCTCGGCATGAGTGAACCGGTAAAATGGGGAGCCAGCCCGCGATTTTCATGGCAGCCGATGCAGCCCTGGCTTTCGCCGGCTTGAAAGATTGTGCCGGAGCGCATGGACTGAATCATCATGCCGTTAGCGTCCAGCAATTGGAAGAAGACGAAGCGGTTTGCCGGCACCATGAAGTTGGCCGATCCATCCGCATCCACCGGCACCGTGCCAAGGATGCGCTTGGTTTCAAAACTGTCCCAGTTGACGCCGGGTGCCTCAATTCCTTGGGCACTCCAGACTTGGCTGCTGTAATAGCGTTTCTCCGGGGATTCCACCACGCGCAGGTACTTCACATCGCCCCGCGCCACGCCAGCCATGTGTGTGCCCTTGTAAACATCCATGATATATACACGGCTGTCAGAATTATCGTACTTACGCGGCACGGTCACCGTGTTAGGGCGAGGATGCGCCGCCAGCGGCATGGGATCGAAACAACCCACGCTGCCGCTTCCCTCGTCGTAAACCGGGGTTTCGCTGCCGTTCTGCGCATCGAGCAGATAGATCGCCATGTGTTCGCCAACCACCTGTCGCGAGCAAAGGAAATAGCGCCCGCCCACACCAGTGGCCGGTTCCACCAAGGGATACGGATCCTCGTGTTTCGGGCTGGTGCTGCCAAAGATATCAAAGTCATAGTTGACGTAGTTGTTCACGCGAACCCAGCTCTCAAGTCCTGTTGGCCATGTTTGCAGCACGGCACCCGGACCATCAAATGCCAGGCGGTGATCGAGCAGCGCGATCGCGCCCCAGGGCCGGTCATGACAGGCGACGAAGTTGCAGACGACGTAGGGCGTGCCTGGCACGGCATGTCCATCGACGACACCGCCCGGGCTACTGGTATTATTGCCATAATACACGGCGTGGTCCGTGCCTTCCGGGTCCACCGTCCACAATCCTTGTGCGTCGCCGAAGTCCCGGTCCACATATTCCCACCGATAGTAGAGGATCCGCCCATCCGGCATCAGGCTGGGGTGACCTTCAAAAAGAGTGCTCTTGCCGATTTGCACCACGTTAGCCCCATCAGCTTCCATGCGATACAAGTTATGTGACAAGTGCTTGTTGCACATCACATACTTCGGCTCGCGGCCGGAGACAAATGCGATGCGGTCATCCGCCAGATAGATCGGGTCGAAATCATCCACCCCTGCCAGAGTCGTCAATGGCTTGAGCCCGCTGCCATCCACATGAATCTCCCAGATATGATAGCTTTCGGCGGTGCTTTTTCGCCATGCGAACACGACTCGTTGGCCGGAGAAATGAACGTCGGGGTCGCGAATCACGCCGTCAGGCCCAGCGTCGAGCAGAGTTTGGACGGCACCTGTTGCGGGGTCGAGTATCTTGAGCGCCGCGCCGCCGCCGGTGTAGGCACCATTGTTGTACTCGTTAGGCGCAGAGGGAAACATGGTGTGGGTGTTGTGGTGGTCCGGCAGGTATTGTTTGCGAACCACAAACAGAATCGGCTGGTTGGTGACGGCCGCCGGCAGCGCCGCCTGAAGACTGGTACCCGGCAGTAATAAACTCAGGACCAACCCGGCCAACCGCGTTACGGAGCCACAACGATGGGCATCGCGCAGATTTTCAGAGTGATAGTACATAAGCAGCCAGGTCATCAATTTCCGAGTCGGTGAGTTCGGCCACTCGCGCGGCGTGAACCGTAGTGATTACTTCGCGCACGGTCGCCGCCCGGCCATCGTGCAGATAGGGAGCCGTGCGCCACACCTCACGCAGCGTCGGCGTGTCAAAGGCCATCCCAGCCTCCCGGCCGGTGCCCGTGCCTATGTCGTGCTTCAGCTGGTCGGTTAGATATGGGCCGCCATGACATTGCACACAACCCTGAGTCTGGAAGTAGGTTTGGCCACGGGTGGCTGATGCGCTCAAGGCACCGTTTACCAAATACGGGCTGGGCACCGGGGTCAGGGAGGCCAGATAGGCGTCTATCGTCTGGGCCAAGGCCTCAGGCTGGCCGGTGAATTCGATGTATTTGAGACCGGCCCGAATCGCGATCTGAGCATTGGCGCGGATGCCAGTCACCATCACTGGCGGGGTTTGCATCGAGTAGAGATGGCTCTTGGTATTTTTTGGGCTGCCAAAGCCGTCGTTCATCAAATCCCAGTTGAGCGAATCGGCCCGAGCGTCGGGATGGCAGCTAGCGCAGCTTTGCCACTGCTGTAGGCAAAGCGTCGCATCGTTGTAGTTGCGTTCGCCCAGGCGAGCGCCCACAACCGGCTTTGGCCAACCCAACCATATATCTTTGGCAGCGTTTTCCTGACCGGGTACAAGGCTCACCGCTGCGACCGAATCACTGAAATACTCGGCTGCGTAAAGCCGCGTCCCCGCCACTGCAATCCCGCGGGGGCCGTTGCCCTTGAGCGGCAGGCGGCGGCGCAAACCGGCCATAAACGTCAGGTCCTGCGGCACATCTTCCCCGGCATTCTGCAAGCGGGTTAGGAGAGCCGCCCGGTCAATCACGCTGATTTCATGGGTTCCGGCGTGGGCCACGCACAGGTATTGGCCGTCGGCAGTGCAGACCACGCCCCATGGGTTGGCCGCGCCAAGATCCAGATCATCTAGCAGAACCGTGTTTACCAGCGTGGCGGTAGCTGCGTCGATGATGCTCAGCCCGGCCGTGTTCATCCACCCCCGCGTCACCTGCGTCGTCGGCGCGTAAAAGCGTGATAACAGATGGGTGACAAACACGCTCGCACCGTCTGGAGACACACACAGCCCGCGCAGCGAATGCCCCCCCACGGGCATTCGGACGGTGGCGACAACCCTGTTGGTGGGGGTGTCAATGACGCTGACCACGGAGGCGATCGTGGTGCTGGTGGACGGCCCCGTAGGCAACAAGTTGGCGACGAAAAGCCGGCGACCGTCGGGCGTCAGCGCTGCGGTGTGGGGCTGACGGTCCACCGGGATCCGCGCCAAGGTTTCGCCTGTGCTGACGGCAACGACCGAGACATCGTCATTGAAGCGGTTACACACGTAGAGCCTCGAGCTGTCGGGGCTGACCACTGGCGACATCGGGGTATGGCCCACTTGGAATGTCTGTAGCAAGTCTCCGGTCAGGGCGTTAAGAACGAACACCTTGCCTGCCGCAACCCCGGCGGCAACATACAGACGCGTGCCGTCCGGGCTGAGGGCCAGTCCGTTAGGCACATCCGGCACAGAGAACGTCTGCCACAACAGTTCCGCACTCAAATTCACCACTGCCACTTGTGACGCGGTTTGCTCCGCCACATACAGCCGGCTGCGGGTGGCGTCCACCACCACCGCGCAAGGGGATAGATACCCATCCCGTTCGTCGTCCAAAACCAATCCGACGGACTGGCTCGCAGTCAGCACCGCATTCCGGGCGTTGGTTAGATCCAAGAGGAAATAGCGATCATTCCTCAGCCCAGTGCTGCCGTTGACCATAACATCAATGAACACCTGCGTTTGGCCTGGCAAGAATGTTGCACTCCCGGAAATCGCCTGAAAATCCGAAGGGGACGCCGTTCTCAATTCGTAATCGAAGGAGACATTTTCCGGGTAGGCCGCTGACAAAGTGGCGATGAAGCGCATCGGCGACTGCCCGCTCTGGCTTGCCGCCATCTGGGCACCAGACACCGACAAGAGAGGAGCAAACGCTGTGAAAGTCTTCACTCCGGACCAGGATTCGCCATAACTGTTCGCCGCGCGACAGCGATAATAGTAAGGCGTTTGCGGATTCAAGCCGGTAACTGGCGTGGAGAAGATACCCGTTCCGCGCACACCCAGCGCGACGCTGTGGGCCCACCCGTCAACGTTTGTGCCGGCATCCGTGTCGCCCCAGCAAAGCCAGACGCTCGACGGTGCCGCGCCGATGCTGACCATCGTTCCGATCAGGGTGGCGGAGGTGGCCAGCAGGTTTGTTGCGCCTAACGAATTGGTTACCATCGGCAGATTGGGCTGCGTCGGCAAAACGGCACCGAAGCTGCAAAAGCCCGCGTTGGCCACGGTGTCCCGTTCAGCTTGAATCCAGTTGGCCGAGCGTGCCACTGCCGAAAGGCGGACCTCATCCAGCATGCCGTTGAAATACTCGCCCAAGGGGCTGGTATCCCGGCCGCCGATGCGGGCGTTGCGGCTTGTCGCCTGAAGGTTGCCGGTTTTGGGAGTTGAACCGGTTAGCACGCCATTGACAAAGAGGCGGATATAACTGCCGTCGTAGGTAGCGGCCACGTGCTGCCATTGGCCGACAGTCAGGGTCCCTGCGGTGACGGTGGTGGTATCCAGGCGGCAATGCAGCCCGGTCGGCATGGCGTAAAGTATCCAAGCATAATAGGGGTCGCTGTGGGTGGGATAGAAAGACTTCCCGATAATGGTGTTGCCGGAGAGCTGGCTCGGGTTGATCCACGCCGAAAGTGTGAGCTGATTATTCGTCACATTCAAGGAGGTGCTGTTGCCGCAATCGATAAAGCCCGAGCCGCCGAATGCGCGCCCTTGCCCCACCATGCCCGCAGCGGATACCGTGCCGCTGTTAGTCCCGTTATTGGCGTTCGAGGTGGCATCCGCCAAACTGTCCGTCAGGTGCCAGACACCCCGGAAGTTCTGGTCCCACACGCGGTTGGTGGCCGCCGGGGCGGGTGCGGCCGGGTTTCCCCAGTAGGCACGGATCACGGTGGTTGAAGTCAGTTTCGGCACCCGCACCCAGACTTGGGAAACACCGTTGGTATCCCACGACTCGATTTCATGCGCCAGGACCCCAGTGTTATCTGCGTCCGTGAAGCGCAGGTCGCGGCCCCCGCTCTGCAAATCCCCGTAGGCGAAGCCACTGAGCAGCGCCGGATCCAGCCTCACCAGCAGCGGGAAGTCGCTGAGCTCGCCCGCCCCTTCATAGCCAGCGGTCTGGATCGCCACGCTCCGGCTCCAGCTCGCCGGATCAACGCCCTGCATAACGCCGCCCGATAGCGGCGTGACCGTAACGTGATACGTCGTCGAGGAACCATCGTGCCCGGTCACAACATAATCCCGTGGAGCTGTGAAGTCCTGGCTGCTTCCGGAAACCGGGACGGCGGTGGCCAGTGGCGTCAGCGTGTAGGTGGGGGCTAGGTTCGTCACCACCGTCCCGTAAGGCACGGTCATGGCGATGGTCCTGGCGGATGGGTCGATCACCCCTGATCCATAGCCCGGGAAATTAAAGGTGAGGATCTCCGCTACCACCGGCATCATGTCGAATGCAAAACCCGTGACGTTGTAGTTGACCGAACAGCCCACGGTGACGGTAACATCTCCACTTCCCGCCGAGACGTCATACACGTGGTAGTACAGACCGTTGGCGTTATGCTTGGCGTTCTGAGTCGCGCTCACGCCGTCATTGACCGTGGTGGTGAAGGTCACATTCCCGCCGTCGCCACTGGCAACAAGGATCGTCAACCTGAAACCCCGACTGCCCCCAGCGCGATGCATGGTGAAGGTTCCCGGGTTGTCCCCGTTGGCTAGAAGCGGGGCACTCGTCAGCGCGTTGCCGTTGTCGGGATCCTGCATCTGCCCAAAATTCCCGTTGCCCGACCACATGCCGTAGTTATTTGCTCGCGTGATCGAGGTGATGGCGGCCGGAAGATGTGTCTGGTCGTTTGAGCCGTTGTAGTTGTCGGTGTATGCCCCATCGCCAGCATTGAGCCCATAGATCGTATAACCATCCGCTCCATACTTGGTGCTGCCGTTGAGGCCAAGCGCGGCGCCACTCCGCCAATTGGCACCTGTGGTGGCGTCCACACCCACGCTCACGGCCGCCCGAACACCACCCGCCCCCATGACCGTCATTGCCGCCATCAGAGCGCCGACACGTGCGAAGAGCGTGAGGATTCGCTTTTCTAACCAGTAGATATAAGGTTGGGTTTTTATAAGGCGATTACATTGTTAGGGATGAATGATGAATTGCTACGGGTTCGCTTTTTGATGATCGGAAAGCTGGTCGAAAGCGGTCATTCCAAGAACCGCAGACCATCATTTCGTTTTCTCCCCCCACAGTCAAACCTCTTCTTTCTCGACAAATGATTCCTTCATTTCGGGGATATTCCGGCTGATGAGTGAAAATTCATCTGTCACTTGATCCGATTTCCCTGCATCCGCGCCACTTTGCACGCTCCGGGCTTGCCCTTTGGCCAATCCGAGGCATGCTCGCCGCGTTGTGAATTCCCTTCCCGTTGAGCCATCCTTGGAAGCCTTCGTCGCCCTGGCGGGGCGGGGCAACGTCGTGCCTGTTTATACCCAGCTGGCGGCGGACTTCGAGACACCGCTCTCCGCCTACCTCAAAGTGCGCGACACCCGTCACTCGTTTTTATTGGAAAGCGCCGAGAGCAGTGAAAAGGCCGGGCGCTGGTCGATCGTCGGCAGTGGTCCGCGGTTGGTGTTTGAGGCCCGCGACAAGCACATCACCATTCGCGAGGATGGCGTGACGACCCGCAGTTTCACCACCCCGGACGATGTGCTAGGTGCGCTTGAACGCGAGATGGCCCGCTACAAGCCGGTCACCCACGGTTCGCTGCCGTTATTTTCCGGCGGCATGGTCGGCTATTTGTCGTATGACGCGGTGCGGCAGTTTGAGCCGACACTGGGACCGCCTCCACCCGATCCGCTGGGCATACCGGACGCGATGTTTGTGTTGGCCGACACGATGCTGGTGTTCGATCACCGGTTGCGCCGCTTGCAGGTGGTGGCCAACGCCTTCATCGACGAGTTTGCCAGCCCGGCCGCCGCCTATGCCGCCGCTCGCGGGCGGATCGCCGCGCTGGTGGAAATCCTCAACCGCCCGCTGCATGTGCCGGCCCTCAACGGCTTGCTGAAGGTGGAGCCCGTCGAGGCGCAAAGTAACACCAGCCAAGAGGAATACGAGGCGATGGTGCGGGCGGGCAAAGAATTCATTGTGGCCGGGGATATTTTTCAGTTTGTGCCCAGCCAGCGATTCGAAACAAAATTCGAGCAAGCCCCGGTGGACCTCTATCGGGCGCTGCGCTTCGTCAATCCCTCGCCTTACATGTTCCTGCTGGAGCTGGGTGACTTCGCGCTGGTCGGCAGCTCGCCCGAAGTGCATGTGCGCTCAATCCACGGTCGCATCGACATCCGCCCGATCGCCGGCACCCGCTGGAGGGGCCAAACACCGGAGGAGGACGACGCGCTTGCCGCCGAGTTGTTAGCAGATCCCAAAGAACGTGCCGAGCATCTGATGCTGGTGGACCTTGCACGCAACGATGTGGGTCGCATTGCCAAACACGGGGCGGTGCGGGTGGATGATTTCATGATCGTGGAGCGCTACAGCCATGTGATGCACATTGTCTCTAACGTCAGTGGCGAGTTGGATCCTGCGCACAGTGCCTATGACGTGCTGCGCGCCACCTTCCCCGCCGGCACCGTCAGTGGCGCACCCAAAATTCGCGCCATGCAAATCATCAACTCGCTGGAAAAACACAAACGTTGCGCCTATGCCGGTGCCGTCGGCTATTTCGGTTTTGATGGCTCCCACGATTCCTGCATCACCCTGCGCACTTGTTTGCTCAAGGGCGGCAAGGCCTACGTTCAGGCGGGTGCCGGAGTGGTGGCCGACTCCGATCCGACCTACGAATACAACGAGACGCTCAACAAGGCCAAAGGCATGCTTCGCGCCATCGCCCTTGCAAGAACACTCGAAGAATAACCTATAACTTCTCTCCCCCCCCCCATGCTCCTGATCATCGATAACTACGATTCGTTCACCTACAACCTGGTCCAATACTTTGGCCAACTGGGCGTGGAGCAGAAGGTGTACCGCAATGACCAGATCACGGTCGAAGAAGCGCTCGCACTGAATCCCGATCGAGTAATGATTTCGCCTGGACCGTGCTCGCCCGCTGAAGCCGGGGTTTCGTGCGCGATGATCAAAGCCTTCGCTGGCAAGAAGCCAAT